>NZ_JANMZA010000263.1:0-4823 GCF_031382685.1 Chamaesiphon sp. OTE_8_metabat_110
TTTACCAAACTACTCTACTGCGGCTAACGAACCCGCTGGTGATGCAGGGTTCGTGTATACGGCTGCTAGTGGTGGTACTGGTGGAGCTGGAACTGGAGTAGCTGGCGGACTAAGTTACACATTCGACTTTTACAATAGTGGTGGCACCTTTACAACACGGACTACAGCGCAAGGGCTAAATCTCCGCTTTTTAGTTTATGACGTAGATGGGGAACCCTCCCAAGGTGAAGCCGTCCGCATTGCCAAAGGTAATGGAACGAGTGGCTTCATCAGTTATCAACGTGGTAACGGCGGTACGTCCGTCGCTGGTAACACAGTTGGCCCATTGATTGTTACAGAAGACTTGAACAATTACACTTTTACTGGGCAAAACGACAACATCGCTGAGACCAATAGTGCTGCGGCGACTGTCTTTAATTTCCAAAATACGAACTCGGTTACATTCAACTTTGAAGCATTGACTCGCGCTGGGAGTGCTACAGATAATCCCGTGTTTAGTGCGATCGATGGTGACTTGAGCATCCTCGGTGCGACTGAGACTCTCAAACAAGTAAGTCTTCTCACTAATTTTGGGCCAGTGGTGACTGCTAATGCAGCCGGAACTACTACTCCTGTGCCCGAACCTTTTACCATTATCGGTACATTAGTCGGTGGTACAGCAGCCTTACGGATGAGAAAGAAATTGAAAGCAAGTAGTGGAGTGTAATTAGATTCTTATGTAGACTGTCGATGTTTGAAAGAAGTTTTATGCTGAAGGCGCTGTAATTAATTGCAGTGTCTTTTGTGTGTTGTTGGATGGTGGAGATTCGAGTACGATCGAGGTATTAAGATATCAACGCTCTAGACAATTCGAGCTGTATTTTTAGATTCGATCTGTGGTTGTCGATTTTGGGTGAGTTGCGGAGATCTACCCACCCCGCCCTTCGGGCACCCCTCCGAGGAGGGGAATTTTTGGAGTAGCCCGTCGGGCTAATATGTCTAGAAATTGCTAAACTGCGTTTTGAGGTTTATGCCTTTCCCAGAGGGAAAGGCAAGAAAAGATCCCCTCCTCGGAGGGGTGCCCATAGGGCGGGGTGGGTCAGATCTCCGCCTCCCACCCCACCAATCCCGATCGATCCATATCCTCACACCTCACCATTACATGTCCCCAGATCGACACTTACCAATTTATCTCGATCGACATGCCACCACGCCAGTCGATCCGCGCGTCCTGGCGGCGATGTTGCCCTACTTTACCGAACATTTTGGCAACCCGACTAGTACCACCCACCAGTATGGCTGGGCAGCAGAAGCGGCGGTGACTGGTGCCCGCGAAACGATCGCATCCGCAATCGGGGCGAGTGCCGCAGAGATTGTCTTTACTAGTGGGGCGACGGAAGCTAATAATCTCGCGCTCAAAGGTGTCGCCGAGGCTTATTTTGCTAAAGGGCAGCATATTATCACGCTCCAAACCGAACATAATGCGGTGTTAGATCCGTGTCAATATTTAGAATCTTTAGGATTTACAGTTACTTATTTACCTGTAGAAACTGATGGTTTAGTCGATCTCGATACACTTAGGAATGCGATTCGTGCCGATACGATCTTAGTCTCGATTATGGCTGCTAATAACGAGATTGGCGTTTTACAACCCCTAGCAGCAATCGGCAAAATCTGTCGAGAAAATGGTGTTTTATTTCATACCGATGCCGCCCAAGCGATCGGGCAAATTCCGCTCGATGTCGATTTATTAAACGTCGATTTGATGTCGATGACCGCGCACAAAGTATATGGCCCCAAAGGGATCGGCGCACTCTACGTCCGTCGCCGCAATCCACGGGTTAAGTTATCGCCGCAGTTGCATGGTGGAGGACACGAACGGGGAATGCGATCGGGCACATTATACCCGCCCCAAATCGTCGGTTTTGCTAAGGCGGTGGAACTTGCCTTAGCTGAGATGGAATTAGAGACAGCGCGACTGACGGAGTTACGCGACAGATTGTGGTCGCAACTGTGTCAGATCGACGGCATTTACCTCAACGGTCATCCCACCCAGCGCCTACCCGGCAATCTAAATATTAGTGTCGCTGGTGTCGATGGCAATGCCCTCTTATTGGGCTTGAGAGCGACGGTAGCACTGTCTTCGGGTGCAGCTTGTAGTTCCGCCAAGATCGCCCCTTCTCACGTCTTACAGGCACTAGGTAGATCGGAATCGCTCGCTTATGCTGCACTGCGGTTCGGAATTGGGCATAATAATACAGTCGAGCAAATCGATCGAGTAGCAACAGCCGCGATCGCGACGATCCAAAGTCTACGGAAGTTAGCTTTGAGATCGTGACAATTTACAGGTATAATCGAAAAGAACCAAGAGCGATCGCCTCAAAGAAGAATAAGCTCAGCAAATCTTCTCCACCTCTTCCGGTAATCCAAACTGGATGCGATCGTGTACTTGACAAAATTTTCGTGGATTCTGGACATACCACCATCCTTGTAGCTAATTACTAAGTGCAATGGATTTAGTGAGGATTAGAGGATCGCTCTGATCCGACCTATTTTAGGAAGCTACAGATACAACTCAGATCGAGAGTTTATATCAGTCGTCAGGGCAATCGTCTGAAGATGTCAGCCCAATTGCTACGCACTCACTCGTAGTCGATATTCGGGCAGGAGATCGGCACCAATGCTAGAGGCGATCGACTCTTAACGGTAGAACCTCTCCCATTGACAATTGCCAACGACCACCCTTGTAGCCCAAGTCTAAGATTTAACGGTAAAAATAGATCCGGATCGACAAGTCTGGGCAGTCAGCCCACATTTTGGTTAAGATTACCCAGATTTACCGATCGGGCACAGACTCTTCTTAAGGGAAAAGTGCCTAGAGATTTTATCTAGTCGTTTCGATCGCTCGATCGGTAGCAAACTGCACCGACTAATGTGGTGGGATTTAGTCTTGCAAATTGACTTACCCTCGCAGCTCTTTGCCAAATGTGCTGGCTTGTCGATCGATCGGCAAGTCGCAAACATCTACAATCCATCATCGTGTGAGTGCATCATCGCCCTCAACCTTGCCAACTAGATGTTCGCCACTTTGGTCGCTGGCTGTCGCCACTCAAGCGGTGGCAATGCTAGTACCGATCGTCGTCAACCCTCGATCGAGCCGACTAATTACACAGCAGTTAGCTACTTGGAATTTGGAAACATCACGTCACAATATACCAGCACAGCTCGATCCTTATCGATTCTAGGCGATCGAACATGCTGCTAATTTTCGAGGAAATTGAATGCCAAAGCAAATAATTATTGCGGAGCAACACCGCATTGGTGCCGTATTTGGAGAAGACCAAATTCAAGAATTGGTGGTAGCGACCGGACAACATCAGGTCAGTGATATCTATCTTGGCATTGTCGAAAATGTATTACAAGGGATCGATGCGGCTTTTATCAACATCGGCGACCCTTCCCGCAACGGATTTATTCATGTTACAGATTTAGGCCCGCTCCGGCTCAGACGGAGTGCTGGCTCGATTACCGAACTGCTCGCACCCCAGCAAAAAGTGCTGGTGCAGATCATGAAGGAACCGACCGGAAATAAAGGCCCTAGACTAACTGGTAATGTCAGTTTACCCGGTCGCTATGTGGTCTTGATTCCGTTTGGTAAAGGTGTCAATCTCTCCCGCCGCATCCGCTCCGAGGGCGAACGCAATCGGCTCAGGGCACTAGCTGTCCTTGCCAAACCCGCCGGAATGGGTCTACTCGTCCGGACTGAAGCCGAAGACACTACAGAAGAGGCAATTTTAGAAGATCTCGAACAACTCCAAAAGCAGTGGGAAGTCGTTCAGCAAGACGCTAATTCTACCCGCGCACCAGCTTTACTCAATCGGGATGATGACTTCATTCAAAGAGTCCTCAGAGATATGTATTCGGCAGATGTCAACCGGATCGTCGTAGACTCCCAGCAAGGACTCAAGCGAGTTAAGCAAACACTCCTCGGCTGGAATGACGGTCAGTTACCTCCCGGCGTAGTCGTAGACCAACATCGCGAACGCCAACCAATTCTGGAATATTTCCGCGTGAATGCGGCACTTAGAGAATCATTAAAGCCTAGAGTAGATTTGCCTTCAGGCGGATATATCATCATCGAACCGACTGAAGCACTAACTGTCGTCGATGTCAACTCCGGCTCGTTTACCCGATCGAACACCTCCCGCGAAACAGTACTCTGGACTAACTGTGAAGCCGCCACCGAGATCGCTCGTCAATTGCGACTGCGGAATATTGCCGGGGTAATCATCATCGACTTTATCGATATGGATTACCGCAAAGACCAGCTTCAAGTCCTCGAACACTTTAACAAACAGCTCCGCGTCGATAAAGCCAGACCCCAAATCGCGCAGTTGTCAGAGTTAGGCTTAGTCGAACTCACCCGCAAACGCCAAGGTCAAAATATTTACGAATTATTTGGCGAAACTTGTGCCACCTGCGGCGGATTGGGACACTTGGCGCACGTACCGGGCGAAACTGTCTACGGTGCCGATGGCGAAGCCGTGCCGATTTCCCTGGTTTCGAGCTACCCCCAACGCGAACATCGCGGTCGCGGTAATAGCGATCGCAACTCACTAGCCGAGCGAGGACTCAGTAAAGGGCCGCGCCGCAACGCTCGCACCCTGCCCGATCTCCGTCCGCCAGTCCCTGAAGGCTGGGATAGTTTCGATCCAGAAACTACCGAAAGTGAAGATGATTTCAATCTCGTCAATCATCCCAGCTACCAACAGCAGAATGGTGTAGGCAAAAAACGTCGCCGCCGCGTCGGGAGAACAGATCGTGAAGAAGTAGTCCGCAATGTG
>NZ_JANMZA010000549.1:0-6643 GCF_031382685.1 Chamaesiphon sp. OTE_8_metabat_110
CAGGAAACTACCCCACTGGGAATCGTGTTCACCTTCGGCACAGTGATGTCATTTATCGTGGGAATGGTCATCGTTTTTCAGATTCTCTCGACTGACGTAAATGAGCACATGGGCGAATATGCGACGTTTAAGGCGATGGGATATCGCGATCGCTTTCTGCTGGCGATCGTGCTAGAACAATCGCTAATTCTGGCATCGCTGGGATTTATCCCTGGTTTAGGACTCGCTCTAGGGCAATACACGCTAATTCAGAACCTCGGTGCGTTGCCAATTGCCATGACCGTGGAGCGGCTGGTGCTGGTTTTTTCACTCACGGTGGCGATGTGTGTAGTCTCAGGTGCGGTGACAACTCGCAGGCTGCAATCTGCCGATCCAGCCGATAATTTTTAGGAGTCAAGATGAAGCAAGTTTCAATGATTGCCCGGAATGCTACAGTTGTTCAGCGTTCAATTACTCCGTCTCCAGTGATTAAA
This sequence comes from Chamaesiphon sp. OTE_8_metabat_110, assembly GCF_031382685.1. Taxonomy (NCBI): domain Bacteria; kingdom Bacillati; phylum Cyanobacteriota; class Cyanophyceae; order Gomontiellales; family Chamaesiphonaceae; genus Chamaesiphon; species Chamaesiphon sp. OTE_8_metabat_110. The sequence goes on from NZ_JANMZA010000549.1 coordinate 474, forward strand.
GTCGAGCACTTAAACCACTTTTTTGGCGCAGGCGAACTGAAAAAACAGGTGCTTTTTGACGTCAATCTGGCCATTAATGCTGGCGAAATTATTATCTTGACTGGCCCTTCTGGTTCGGGTAAAACGACGTTATTATCATTGATGGGTGGCTTGCGATCGCCTCAATCCGGCAGTCTGCGGATGTTGAAGACAGAACTAGTCGGTGCGGCAAAAGCAGTGGCAGTCCAGGCACGTCGCTCCTGTGGCTACATCTTTCAGGCACACAATCTCCATACCAGCCTGACTGCTCGAGAGAATGTGATGATGGGGCTAGAAGTCCACGGCACGTATTCGCGATCGGCGCGGCGCGATTTAGCAGTAGACATGCTCAAAGTGGTGGGTTTGGGGGATCGGACTCAATACTATCCAGAAGCTCTTTCTGGCGGTCAAAAACAGCGCGTCGCCATCGCGCGTGCTCTCGTCAGCCGTCCTCAAATCCTGCTAGCCGATGAACCCACCGCCGCACTAGATAAGAAATCGGGGCGCGACGTGGTGGAACTGATGCAAAAGCTGGCAAAAGAACAGGGCTGCACCATCTTGATGGTGACACACGATAACCGCATCTTAGATGTTGCCGATCGCATTATCTACATGGAAGATGGACATTTAATTAATAATTAATAGTTAATAATTAATCATTGAAAATTTGCGATCGATTCACTATCCACTATCCACTATTCACTATTCACTATTCACTACTATGTTGCAAAAATTAGAAAGACAAACCAAACTGAATGTTGGCAATATTGGCAAACAAACACCATTAATGTTAGGAACTATCGTCCTGATGGTCATCGGTGGCAGCGGGATTTATATCCAACAACAGCAAGCAGCACAACAAGCTGAAAAAGCGCAATCGCTCGCCGCCGCCGCAACTAAATCGGTACCAATAACCGTCACAGCATTAGGTAAACTGGCACCCAAAGGGGAAGTCGTCAAGCTGTCTGCACCCACATCAAACGAAGGTGTCAAAATCGATAAGCTATTAGTAGAAGAGGGAGCGACAGTTCGAGCGGGGCAATTAATTGCAATTTTGGATAGTCAAGGACGCTTACAAGCGGCAGTAAATGAAGCTAAAGCCAAAGTTGACGTTGCCCGAGCAAGTCTGGTAAAAGTCAAAGCCGGAGCCACGCAGGGCGAAATTAATGCTCAGAAAGCTACCATCGCTAAACTGCAAGCCGAACAGGGGACGGGTATAGAAGCCCAAAGAGCGACACTTGCTAAAGTAGTAACCGAAACAGCTACTCAAGCCGAAGCTCAAAGAGCGACACTTGCGAAAGTAGTAGCCGAAACAGCTACTCAAACTGAAGCCCAAATCGGAGCCATTGCTGAAGCCCAAGCCGGACTGGTTAACGCTCAAGCTGAGGATACACGTTATGCCGCCCTCTACGAACAGGGTGCGGTTTCTGCTTCTAACGGCGATAGTAAGCGGTTAACGCTCCAAACCGCACAGCAGAAAGTCAATCAGGCGCAAGCAAATTTAAAACGGATTGAATCTACTGGGAAGCAACAACTAGCTGAAGCTCAAGCCAATTTACGCCGGATTGAAACATCGGGACAACAGCAAATCAATGAAGCACGAGCTAATTTGCGCAAGCTTGAGACATCGACGCAGCAACAAGTCAAAGAAAGTCAATTTACCCTCGATAAAATTGCCGAGATCCGTCCGGTAGATGTCATGTCTGCCGAAGCAGAGGTCAAAAGTGCGATCGCCTCGCTAAAACGTGCCGAAGAAAATCTCATTCAAGCTTATATTAAGTCACCTCAAGATGGTCAGATCTTGGAAGTTTTTGCGCGTCCTGGGGAAGTAGTTGGTACTAACGGGATTGCCGATCTCGGTCAAACCAGTCAAATGTATGGCGTGGTAGAAATCTACCAAAATGATGTTAATAAAGTTCGCATCGGACAGAAAGTAACAATTACTAGTAATTCTTTACCTGGTGAATTGCAAGGCACGATCGAGCGAGTTGGCATCCAAGTCAAGCGTCAAAATACGATTAATAGCGATCCAAGTAGTAATATTGACGACCGAGTTGTCGAAGTTCATGTAGCTTTAACGCCAAAATCTAGTCCAATGGCTGCTAAATTTACTAACTTACAAATTCAAGCCACGATCGACCTCAAGTAAGTCGTCATTCCAAATCCGCTTCACAAACCCTTCTTTTACGCTCGAAAACTCACGCAGCCCTCACCCCGCCATCGCCGCTGGCTCTGGCTCCCCTCACCCAAGCTTGGGTGAGGGCAGGGTTCGTAGGTTGTACAAACAAAGATTTGGTATCACTAGCGATCGCTATCTTAGAAAGTATCCATTTAACCTCTGGCGCAAGTCAGAGGTTAACTGTGTTGAGAAGGTAGAGGGTTTCAACGATCGATCTATTTTGTTACGTCATGTTACAGTTGACAGATGACAGATTACCTGTGCTATGTTGTAAGTATAAATTACAAATAATATAATTCTGGCAAAGCAAACTACACGCATCAGACATGAATTGTGGCCGATTTCTGGCTAAAACCAAGCACCGAAATTCAAGAGGTGAGTAGTTGAACTTGCAAGAACAGATTTTAAAATGCGATCGCTCGAATAAACCTTACTTTAGTGGTACCGATGGCGGATTGGCTGCGCCTACCGAATTATTAGCTACATAAATTGAATTAGAAACTGACTCAAACGCCCGCCGACATCCCGGCTGAGAGCTGCTGCCATCGCCCTAGGAACCCGCACCGAGCTGGGCATCCGCACTTGGACGATTGCATTGGTGTGCCCATGCTGGCATTTGGATCCCACAAGCTCTGAGCTTGTATGCTCAACGGGTTGATGCTGTTTTTTAGTTGCTTGGATAAAACCGCCCTGTGACTCTAACTCACGGGGTAGAGTCACGATTCTCATTCTGAGAGGCTACGCCAACGAATTATTATCAATCTCTCAAGCTTAAAATTATAAATGCTATCGAAAATCGAACCACCTAGCCCCATTTTCGGCGATCGAGAAGCGCGCCACCAAGGCGGTAGCGATGCCGATTTTTCACAGTTATTACCCAGAAAACCTTTATTTTCAAGTCAAAAACTAGACTGGGCGGGGACTTTTCTCGAACATCATCACCAGTCTACTTGGGAAACTCCTTACTTCTCTAGTACTTACCACTCAATTATTGTTAATAATAGCCACCAAATCCCGATCGGGCATTGGTCGGGCGATCGTAAGCTACATCAACAGTTTAACAAAGGAGATATTACAATCTTTCCAGCCAATACCCAAAATAAGCAGAGCTGGGATCGAGAATGGGAATTTTTTTTACTGTGTTTAGATCCAAAAGTGATGACTCAAATTGCCTATGAATCGATCGGTACGGAGTCGATCGAAATCCTGCCCTGCTTTGCCATACCCGATCCGCTAATTTACCAATTTTGCCTAGAGCTAATTTCCGAACTGCGAGCGGGTGAATTGTGCTGTCGTCTCTATGTCGAGCATCTCATCGCCGCTCTGTCAATTCACCTGATTCGCCAGTATGCTGTCAAAAATCAGCCGCTCCCAGAACCCAATGGTTTGCCCAAGAGTAAGTTGCAACAGGCGATCTCGTACATTAACGAGCATCTGACCGAAAATTTGTCGCTCAAGGATATTGCCAAGGTAGTAGGGATGAGTCCGTTCTACTTTACTAATTTGTTTAAGCAGTCTACGGGAATGACGGCATATCAGTATGTGATCTACCACCGGATCGAACGAGCAAAACAATTACTACGCACGCAAGAATTATCTATTGCTGAAGTCTCAGAACAAGTTGGGTTTAAGAGTCAGAGCCACTTTACCAATGTTTTTCGCAAGCATACAAATAGAACCCCAAAAATGTATCAGGCAGATACAAAATAGTTGTCAAAATTGGGACTTTAGAGGTTTTCGCAATAATTTGCTACTTTTTCGGGGAAATGTGCAAGACAGAGGCTAGATTTTTTGTAATAGTTGTCTTATGCGTCAATTGTAGTCTAAAGCAAGACAGCAATAAATAATTGAGATCTGCACTAGTTTTTGGTCATCCCTCGTCCCAAAGTAATTACCTAAATGGCAGGGGCGGAAATAACTATTCGCCAGATGCCCGACTTTAGCAAAGTTACTCACCCCCAGTCAAGTCTCAGCAATGATTTTAGATCGCTAGCGCAGTTGACGATCTAACTCGCTCTTCAATCCCATTAATTTTGAAAAAAGATGGAAAACCTTCCAAAAGGTTGAGAGCTAACAAAATTATTTTTTAAGGAGATCGCTACGTGTTTAATCCAAATTGTTACACGACTCAAGGCAAAATCCACGTTTCTCGCTCCAGTAAAGAAATTTCCATAGATTTTGCCATCAAGGAAGTGTTATCTCGGATCGACAGTCAACGGGGCGGGCTATTGACTAGTAATTATGAATATCCCGGACGCTATAAAAAATGGGCGATCGGATTTGTAAATCCTCCGCTAGAAATCAGTACTCGTGAGGATACATTTAGCATCAAAGCTCTCAATCAACGCGGTCTAATCCTGATTTCTTATTTGAGCGATCGAATTGCCAAGTGTCCGGCGTTAGCGATTACAGACCGAGATGCCGAATTGATTACGGGATTTGTCCGTCCCACTACTCAAATATTCACCGAAGAAGAACGCAGCAAGCAACCTTCTGTTTTTAGCTTAATTCGGGAAGTGATGTTTGCGTTTAATAGTAGTGAAGATGAATATTTAGGGTTGTATGGTGCCTTTGGCTATGATTTAGTCTTTCAATTTGAGAAAATGACTAAACAACTGCCGCGATCGACCGATGCACGGGATCTGGTATTATATCTTCCCGATGAATTAACGATCGTCGATTATCAGCGACAACATGCTTTTCAGCTCCAGTACGATTTTGAAATCGATGGACAGACCAATCGAAACCTGCCAAGAACAGGGGAATTTATCGACTATCGAGGCCAACAGTTAGTCTTAACCAAAACCGCCGATCGTGCCCCTGGCGAATATGCAGCTCAAGTAGAAACAGCTTTAGACTATTTTCGGCGCGGAGATTTATTTGAAGTAGTTGCTAGTCAAAGCTTTTATGAAAGTTGCGATACTCCTCCCGTGACTCTGTTTGAGACTTTACAAAAAATCAATCCCAGTCCTTTTAGTTTTATCGTTAATTTAGGAGGAGAATATATCGTTGGTGCTTCGCCGGAAATGTTCGTCCGCGTAGAAGATCGTCGAGTAGAAACCTGTCCGATTAGCGGTACGATTCGTCGTGGTAGCAACTCGATCGAAGATGCGACAAATATTTTAGAGTTACTCAATTCTCGCAAAGATGAATCCGAGTTAACCATGTGTACTGATGTCGATCGCAATGATAAATCGCGGATTTGTGAGCCTGGTTCCGTGCGAGTACTCAGTCGTCGTCAGATCGAATTATACAGTCATTTAATTCACACAGTCGATCACGTTGAAGGAATATTACGCCCTGAATTTGATGCCATTGATGCCTTTTTATCCCACTTATGGGCAGTAACTGTCACTGGCGCACCCAAAAAAGCCGCGATGGAATTTCTCGAACAGCACGAACGCACTGCTCGACATTGGTATGGCGGAGCTGTCGGTTATTTGACCTTTAAAGGGGATTTGAATACCGGGTTAATCCTGAGAACTGTGGAGTTAAAAGATTCGATCGCGCAAGTGCGCGTCGGCGCAACACTGCTTTATGATTCTATTCCCGCAGCCGAAGAAGCGGAAACTTTATTAAAAGGGGCAGCAGCATTCCAAACGCTCAAATCTGCGCGCATTTCAGCCGCTCAAAAAAATCTGCACGCGGTGGTCGAACATCATGCAGACATCAAAAACATGCACATGGTGGTCGAAAGTCATCCAGACATTACCCCAGTTCATCGGCGAGTGCTGTTAATTGATTATGAAGATTCTTTCGTTCACACCTTGGCTAATTATCTGCGTCAGTGCGGTGTCACGGTAACGACCTTGCGACATGGTTTTAGCGAGGAAGTTTTCGACAGGCTTCAGCCAGATTTAGTAGTATTGTCGCCTGGGCCGGGTCAACCGAGCAGTTTTGGGATTACGGCAACGATTCAAGCTTGTGTTAAACGACAAATTCCGATTTTCGGTGTGTGCTTGGGATTACAGAG
>NZ_JANMZA010000554.1:0-4772 GCF_031382685.1 Chamaesiphon sp. OTE_8_metabat_110
GCCGTAGTTGATTCTGGCCCAACTGAGAGTTGGCGCGACGAGCCAAATAGAGCATAAACGCACATCGCAGGTAGAATCGTCCATAGTCCGACGACAGGCGCAACGCCCACTAATTCCCCGTATGCCATACATTGTGGAATCAGATATGCCGCAACTGTAATGCCTGCGAGCAGATCTCCCCGCAACCACGCTCGCTGATAGCCCAATAATTGGCGCAAACCAGGCAATCTGAGCAAAAGTTTCTGTTGCATGTTCTTTGCTAGCTTGACAATGCTGGCAACTGAATCACCACCACCGAACAAGGCGCATGATGCGTGACATAATTGCTAGTGCTACCGAGAAAAACTTCACTCAACATTGATTTTTGATTGCGTCCCATCACAATCGTGTCCGCCGACCAATTTTTCGCGACTTCACAAATCACCGATCCGGAGTTGCCCAAATTCTGGGAAACCTCAACTTGAATCCCGCGCTTTTTAGCTTGTTCTGCATAAGTCTGAAGCCGATCGATACCTGTTTGTTCGTACTCCTTCCACTCCTTGGCATATTGTTCGAGTGCAACATCATTAACGATCGGAAACATGCCACCGACTAATGGACTAAATCCTATTGGTGTAGAGGGATTAATAATGTGTACAAGCAGCATCTGGGCACCAAATTTTTCAGCCAGTGCCGATCCAGATGCTAGGACTGCTTGTGATTCAGAGGATTCACCAATTGCAACTAAGATTTTTTTAAACATTAAGATCGTGCCTCGTTAATAATGTAAAGGTTAATTTTTGATAAATATGGCTTAAAACTAGCTTGACAATGCTGGCAACTGTCACAGGGGGGAATTGTTCGATCTCTTCAATTCCTTTTGCTGCTGTTGCAAATGCTTGCGGTAGGGAAATGCCCCCTGGAATTCGGCCCAGGATAAGCTACCAACTTGGCGAACCCTGGATAGTGACGATCGACTTGCTGAATTAACATTTGACCGATCCGCTCTTTTAACTGCTGATAATCGGCATCTCGATGCAGCCAAGGTTGAGTCTGCCACTGGGTAAAGGCTTCGTAATCCACCCAAGCAATAATTTCGGCTGTGTGTGCCGTCGCTTGGGGGTCTTTTAAAGACGGGAAGGAGATGTAGCATTGGGGTACCCGATCTGTGAAGATCCACTGTTTGCGCTGCTCGTAAGTGGCATCATGGTCGATCGATTCATAAATCCAGTGATTCTCACCCTGAAAGCCTAGCGATTCCCTTTCAGGGAGGCTGCGCCAACGCGGATCGTCTGCTAAACCCAGATACAGCGTCACATTGGTGGTTGGCGCATACTTCTGGACAAATTGACGCAAGGATTCCCGAAATGAAATGGGATAGTCTGCTGGAATCAGTTTGAGATAGGTGATTGCCCCTCCGGTATTAGAAATAATTATCGGGGCATAATAAGTCTCCAATGGGGACTCGATGGGGGCGTTTACTTTACGAACATTGACCCCAACGGCGCGACCATTTTCAATTAGAATTTCAGTGACTTCTCGATTCAGCAAAAACCGTCCGCCCTGCGCCGCCACGATTGTTTTTACGCTTTGAGCGATCGATCCCGCTCCACCAACTGGATAATAGGCTCCGTTCAAATAGTGCATGACGATCGTCGCATGAACCGCAAAGGGGCTTTGGGCAGGAGGTACGCCGTAGTCCCCCCATTTCGACACCAATAACGCCTTGAGCTGAGGATTAGTAAAATGGCGATTCTCCAAAAAGGAGACGCTACGCGAACGAGATAATCCTTTGTCGTCAAATCTAACCCGATCGGACTCCAAAGTTTGCCCAAATATCCGAGCGACTTAAATAGCCAATTCCCATTGAGGCGGGGAATATGGAGAAATAGTGCCGTTGCTGCTATGGGCAAATATCGGAAATATTGCCGAATCGCTGGCTGTTCCTGTGGGAATTGCTGGATCAGATCGGCTTGAAACCGTTTGGGGTCGCCGTACAGATTGAAGGTGAGGTTTGGATAGACAAACTTTTCAAATGGTTCGGGCATCTGCTGCCACTGCACTCCCTTCCGAGTTACTAAATCAAACAGTTGGCGCGTTGATGACCCTTCATTCATCTGCCCAACGTAATGAATCCCCACATCCCAGTGAAACTGCTGTCTCTGAAAATCATGGGTAAAGCCCCCAGCTTTAAAATGGCGTTCCAGAACTAACACTCACTTGCCGCGCAATTGTGTCATGAGGCTGGCAATAGTGAGCGCACCCATCCCTGAACCAATTAGAATCAAGTCGTAGGATCGATTCTCTTCCAGAGACGCTACGCGAACGAGATTTTCCGCAGGAGCGGCTCCGCCAACTGTGGCTTGAGTGGATTGAATCGCATTACTCATAAAACTAGCCTCAATTAAGATGGGAAGTTTAATCCCCGATCGAGGGTTGAATTTCCCACACCAGAACGCGATTGGAAAAGCATTTCTATCTTAGAGATTGCTTTATACCTTTAAGACTGCCATTCTGGACTGTCCGAGATGAAGATGTTCGCGATAATGACCATCTAGCCAACAGATTGGTAATGATTCTTCCGAAGGAAATCTCATTTCTGCTTTAGGAAATAAGGCGGGATCTTGCAGTTCTTCTCCAGCATGAGCCATGCCGAGCACCTCAGTCTTAAAGGGATCGAATAGATCGCTGAGTTCGAGAATTTCAACAAGTACTTGAGTCGGTCGATGTAGTAAAAACATAGAAGACCCCTCTCGGTCTGAATATGGGTTTAAAGTACACACTGACAACTAAGTTTAGTGTCTGCTTATTTCTTACTGTAGGGTAAAATCATGAGGAACTCGTGAGTATTTGTGAGATAGTCTATGTTTAAAATCTAAATTCTTAATAGATTTTATGAAGTATATCGATTGGGGTCGCCGAATTCATTTTGAATTCATCCAAAACTAGCTTCTTAAATCTACGATTGTGCGATCGAGCTTTGAGGATTGCAGGTCGTTGCATTTAGCAATTCACACACTTGTCGATCGGTAGTTTGAGTAAAATCCTCATACCACCGACCGATCCCAGAAAAATGTTTGGGTGTCATCAAGCACACGATCTCATCGACTTCAGCTCTCAATTCATTACAGGTGTCGAGCGGCGCGACTGGAATGGCAATAATTAGCCGTTGCGGTTGCTGGTGTTTCAGAACTCCAATGGCTGCTCGCATCGTCGAACCTGTTGCCAAACCATCATCTACCAAAACGATCGTCCGATCGCGGATATTCGGTAGTGGTCGCTCGCCCCGATAGATGCGATCTCGCCGTTGTAACTCCTGGAGTTCCTGCTCGCCAACTTCTGCAATGGTATGTCCAGCAATTCGCAACCAATCGAGCAGATCTTCATTCAACACTTCAAATCCGCCAACGGCAATCGCCCCATCGCCAGTTCTTTATTGCCAGGGACACCCAGTTTTCGCACCAAACAAATATCCAAGGGCGCATTCAGTGCTGTGGCTACTTCAAAGGCTACGGGTACGCCGCCGCGAGGAATTCCCAATACGAGGACATCGGGGCGGTTGGCATACTGGATGAGTTTGCTCGCCAATAATTTCCCAGCTTCAGTGCGATTGCGGAATCGGGTTTCGTTGGCGGAGCCTCCGCTCGGCGGAATCGTCATTACTATTACCTCCTTCAAGTCAAATAGAAGATCGTCAATTTGGACTCTAGATCGATAAGTTGAGGAACTCGTGAGGTCGATTACCTCCGGTAGGCTACGCCAACGATGACAGCTTCCCAATACATAACGTCTCTGTAAGATAAGATTGGGTTAGATTTAACAAGGCGTATTCTTTGTAAAATCCTAGCTACTCGGCTTAATTAAGTCACAAATTTTACAACTAATAAATCCAAGGAATCAACTTTTTCACAGAATTAGAGTAGCTTGCATAATCTGAAAACTTTTCTATGAGCCAAACTTCTTCCTTTTTCGACTTAGCATCAAAAAACACAAACAAAACGATCGAACCCACCAGATGCACCCAACTCATCTGCCAACTCGCATAGGCTAAAGCAAGATAAACCACCCCGCTCATCGGATGTCTAACAAGTCCATAAATACCAGTTTTCACTAACTGTCCATCATCTCTAGGGTGCGGCAATGGTGTAAGATTTTGACCTAGATCGAATAGCGATCGACCCAAGAAAACTATTGCTAAAATACTGAAGATAACAGTCAAAATCCAACTTGTATACACCCAAATAGATAAGTAAAAATCAATAAAACTAGGTGTAATCTGTGATATCAGTGCAAAGACAAGTAGTAAAACTCCTTGAGCAATTACCCAATATTCACCACGAGTACCTCGCCACCAACTAGTTGTGATGCCCCAATTTGATAATAATTTTATAAGCTATTTGTTATCATCTTAGCCGATTACCTCCGGTAGGCTACGCCAACGATAGCCACTGACAATGCGATCGCTATCGATAACAATTTAATCTCGCTATGCTCTCATCATCCGGCTGCTGACACCATCAGTCGTGCGCCCGCTCATTTCGTCGATATCTAACATAATTATGCTCCTAGTGATTTAATATTATTGAAGTTAATCTTGATTGATATCAAGAGGATTCACCTGTATCGTGGTCGATAGTTAATCTTACTGGCTTACAGCGTTTAACCTGTGTTTGGATGCCTTGAGCAAATTCATTCTCTAAATTTTCTACATAGTCTTTCACCGCTCCCTCAGCCTGAGTTGCATTAACAAATGGGCCGAAATAGTAAGTACAATTTGGTCTGTCGGGGCGACA
>NZ_JANMZA010000564.1:0-2315 GCF_031382685.1 Chamaesiphon sp. OTE_8_metabat_110
ACACTACCTTTGTCGGGTGCCAATCGTCCCGTACAGATATCCATCAGCGTCGATTTACCAGCCCCATTTTCACCGATAATGCCGATCCGATCGTCGGGTGAAAATTCGTAGGTAAAATCAGAAATAATCTGGCGATCTTCGTAATTTTTAGATACACCAACAACTTCGATTACTTTCTTCCCAATTCGGCGGGTGGGAGTGGAAATATCTACGCGTCCAGTTGTCTGTTTAAATTCTTTTTCTTTAAGATCTTCCGCCCGTCCAATTCGCGCTTTTTGCTTGGTACTGCGTGCTTTTGCTCCCCGTTGCAACCAGGCTAATTCTCGGCGGAGTAAGCCAGCATGTTTGCGCTGGGTACCCACCATCGATTCTTCGGCTAAGGCTTTCTTTTCTAGATAGTAAGTATAGTTACCACTATAAGTATAAATATCCCCGCGATCGATCTCGATAATTCGGTTAGTTACTTTATCCAAGAAATAGCGATCGTGTGTAATCAATAAGATCGCGCCCCGATAGCGGCTTAAATACTCCTGTAACCATTCCACCGACATCGCATCTAAATGGTTGGTAGGCTCGTCCATTAATAGAGCATCTGGCTCGGATAATAACGCTGCTGCGAGAGCGATGCGTTTGCGATATCCACCCGACAAATCGCCAACTTTAGCATCAAAATCATGAATGCCTAGTTTAGTAAGAATAATCTTTGACTTAGTTTCCAATTCCCACGCATTCGTCGCATCCATCCGCTGCATTACCGTCGATAGTTTTGCTAGCAATGCTGTCGAATCACCTAGATCGGGATGAGCTAATTTGTCAGATATTTCTTCATAATCTCGGACTAATTGCATCTGCTCGCCACTCGATGCAAATACCTGTTCTAGTACCGTATGGTTGGGATCCATCTCTGGCTGTTGCGGTAGATAGATCGTCGTTACTCCCGGATTGAGTAAAATCTGCCCACCATCGATCGGTTCTAAACCCGCAATCATCTTCAGTAAAGTTGATTTTCCCGATCCATTCATCCCGATCAAACCCACTTTGTCCGCCGCATCTAAGCTAAACGATCCATCTTTAAGAATCTCTTTAATTCCAAAGTCTTTTTTAACCGATTGCAACGTAAAAATAGTCATATTGAGGTGCTTAGTGCTGGGAAGTAGTGCTTGGTTGGGAAAGGCTTTAGGCTTTAGGTATTAGGCTTTAGCAAGAGATCGGCAGGATTAGACAGGTGTAAATAATATTGACTTTCGAGTTGCTACCCAATCTAATTAAGTCCTCACTCAATTCTAGCGGAGATTTACAGCAAACTGGACGGGGTAATTGTCATTGTCAGCCGAATCGTCACTGTCCAGTTTTGTATGCAGGCGATCGAAAGAGCGATTTCAGATAGAATGTAGATTCATCCAGAAAATCAGATCTTATGATTGCCTCAACTTACACGGTCTTGCTAGAACAGACTGCTGACGGACAATCTTCCGCTACTGTCTTAGAGCTTCCAGGTTGCCACGTTATCGCTGCTACCCCGCAAGCAGCGATCGATCGAGTGCAGGAAAGCCTTAGCACTCGATTAGCTACTGCGGAGATTGTCTCGATTCAAATCCCAGCTTCTTTACATCAAAACTCTTGGTTGGTATCAGGTAATCTAGAACAGTCATCCCCATTAGTTCGAGACTGGCAAAACCTCAGCGAATCGTCGCTTGCAGAAGTGTGGCTGAACGAGGAGGAAGATAAAGCTTGGCAAGATCTCTAGATAGTTTTCAAAAGGGAGCTGTCGTAGTTGTACTTTTTCCTTTTTCCGATGCCTCAGCAACTAAAAAAAGACCAGCTTTTTTAATTGCTCCCTCAGATCGAAATAATCTCATCTTTTGTCCGATTACTAGTAAGTCTGGTAGATCTAATGAGGTGGAAATAACCGAACTAGATTTTGAGACTGGTAAGCTCAACATCAGCCCTTGCTATATTAGGACGAATGTTATTGCAACTATTAATAAAAATAACATCGTCAGACAAGTCGCTGTACTGAAACAAGCGAAGATCGATGAGGTTCTCGATCGAATAACTATGGTTATTCGCCAAGATTTTGAATGAAGAGTGTAAAGTGTAGGTTGGGTTGAAGAATGAAACCCAACATTTCTAGGGTGTTTGAGTGTAAGTTGGGTAGAGCGATAGCGAAACCCAACTTACCAATTTTCGTCTCAAGTCAGCTAACCTAAAGCCCAAAGCCTAAAGTCTAAACTAAGGAACTTGTAAACTAATCCAGCCCTGCTCTGGAATATGCTGGCGATAACGTCCGCAATCCGAGAACATCAGCGACATTT
>NZ_JANMZA010000571.1:0-12118 GCF_031382685.1 Chamaesiphon sp. OTE_8_metabat_110
AATACCTGTTTTGCGGCTGGATAGGATTAGTAAAGAAATCATCAGGACGATCGCCCCAAATAGAAAATTACCAATGATTAATTCATTAATTAGTTGATAATTCTCCTTACCGACGATCGCATTGTAGTCAATATGGTGCAGATATTTATATTCATTTAGCAACCAGATGGTGACATAAATGAGATAGAAATACCGATGAATATTTTTCATGCTCGATCGCGTGCCGCTGCTCCCCTAATCCAAGCCATGCGTATGTGCATAGCTCCAGACCGTATTTTCGAGCAGCATGGTTACTGTCATCGCCCCCACTCCACCCGGTACGGGTGTAATCCAGCTCGCAACCTCTCTCACCGCGTCGAAGTCTACATCTCCCACTAATCGCGACTTACCTGTGGTCGGATCGGTCAGCCGATTGATGCCGACATCGATAACTACCGCTCCTGGTTTCACCATTTCGGCAGTAATCATTTGGGTTCTACCGACCGCCGCGACCAAAATATCTGCTTGACGGCAAATAGCCGCTAGATCGGGCGTGCGGGAATGGGCGATCGTCACTGTAGCATCGGCAGCTAATAACATTAATGCCAAAGGCTTACCCACCAGAATACTCCGACCGACCACGACTGCATGTTTGCCGCGAACATCTAGCTGATATTCAGCTAATAAGCGCATCACGCCCCCTGGGGTGCAGCTTTGCAGTCCGGGTTCTCCTCTGACCAATTTGCCCAAATTGAGGGCGTGCAGACCATCGACATCCTTATGGGGCGCGATTTCATGGAGGAGAGCAACCGAGTCAAACCCATCGGGTAATGGTAATTGGACTAAAATCCCATCGACGCGATCGTCAGCATTGAGTTCGTGGATGATTTCGGTGAGTCGTTCCTGAGTGACATCGGGGGGAAAATGCTGTCCGAACGACCTAATCCCGACTTTAGCACAGGCTTTTTCTTTACCGCCGACGTACGCCGCACTGGCGGGATTATCGCCGACCATTAATACGGCCAGTCCCGGCGGGCGACCGATTTGGGGCTGTAATTTACTAATGTGGACTTGTAAAGCATCCTGCATCTTGAGTGCCAAGGCTTTACCATCGAGAATTTGACCGGGACTGAGGCTCATAACTATTTTGGCTGGTGAAGTGGGTATGATGACAAGTAGGAGTCGGTCGGAGATTGCCGCTAGATTGGCACGGCGCGATCGGGAAGATCGATCGTACCTGTTTCCCCCGAACCGATGAGGCTAAAACTGATTTGATATAATCATCAATATATAGCATCGATGCTGATGCTCGGATTCGCTTAGCCCCCAGTTCAGATCCCCAATTTCCGATCGAGATATGCGTCAAATTGCCGTTTAACTTTTCGATCTTTGTACTTTACGCTAGTTATCGAGAGCAATTTGAGTTGGGGAAGTAGAAATCGCCTTCTACCGCTACTAGCAGTCAATGCGATCGAGCTGGTAACTCGATGAGCCAACCATATTTTCCGTCTTTAAATCTATACTTGTTGAGACCCGATGAAAATTACACTGATTAGTTCTACGCTTGAGGTTGGTGGTGCAGAACGAGTCATGTCAATCATTGCCAACTATTGGGCAGCTAGAGGCTGGCAGATTACCATTCTCTCCCTCGATGATGGTTCGTCGCCACCATTTTACGATCTCGACAAGCGGATTGAGTATCGATCCTTGAGTATCGACCATCAAGATGCTTATAAATTAGCTAATTTCGGTCGTACTCTCAATCAGATCCGCCGCCTCAAAAAAGCGATCGTCGCTAGTCGTCCCGATGTGGTAATTAGCTTTGTAAATACTATCAATATCATGACACTTTTGGCGACCTGGAGCCTCAAGGTACCGACGATCGTCAGCGAGCATGTCTATCCAGCTTTCGGCGGATTGAGCAAAATCGGTCAATTTCTTCAAAAGTGGACTTATCGCCGTGCTGCCCTAGTCAACGTCAAGACTCACAGTGGCTTAGCTTTTTTCCCGAGTTCTCAAGGCTATGAGACAGTCGCGATCCCCAATCCAGTTGCCCTTCCAGAGTCCGAACCGATCGAGTCGCAACTATTTACCGACGATCGACATCTGCTGGCGATCGGTAAATTAACCCACCAAAAAGGTTTCGATCTCTTAATTAAAGCCTTCTCTCAAATCTGCGATCGCCATCCCGATTGGACTTTGACGATTTTAGGCGAGGGGGAGATGCGTGCCGAACTTTCAGATTTATGCGCCCAATTACAACTTGACGAGCGGGTATTTCTCCCTGGTAATGTCCGAAATATCGATGCTCATTTACGCAAAGCCGATATTTTTGCGCTCGCCTCTCGATTTGAGGGTTTCCCAGTCACTTTATGCGAAGCGATGGCTTGTGGTGTCCCCGTAATTGCCGCTGATTGTCTCAGTGGCCCCCGTGAAATCATCCATAATAATATCGACGGGCTACTCGTCGTACCGGAGAATGTGGATGCGTTGGCAGTTGGCTTAGATATTCTGATGTCCGATCCTGGCAAGCGTCAGTACTTTTCTTACCATGCGCCTAAAGTCGTGGACAGGTTTGGGGTAGAGCCAGTTATGGCAATGTGGGATAATGCGATCCGGCAGGTGGTGGGTAATCAGGGGTAAAGGGTAAAGGGTAAAGGGTAATGGGTAAAGGGTAAAGGGTAATGGGTAATGGGTAATGGGTAATGGGTAAGAGCATGTTTGTCTCGCAGATTCTAGCTGCGTTCTGGCACCGCCTCCGATTGAAATCGGGGCTAGTGATGCAAAGTCCGCCTACGCGGACTGGTTAATCAGTCCGCGTAGGCGGACTTTGCGTGCGTGTGCAGAGACTTCAGTCTCTAGGCTCTTCTTATCCCCAACTCAGATCAATTACAGAATTTTTCGACACAGCGGACGAACATTTCTACGCCTGTGGCGAGTGCGGTTTCATCGAAGTCAAAGCGCGGATGGTGATGGGGGTATGCTAGAGATCGATCGGGATTGGCGGCACCGAGAAAGAAATAACAGCCAGGTACGGCTTGCAAGAAAAAGGACATATCTTCGCCGCCCATAGTTTGACACTCCGGGACTACGCCGAGCGGTGTCTCTACTAAATCTGTGGCGATCGATCGCACCAAATCGGTAATCTTGGGGTCGTTAATTACGGGTGGGTAAAGTTTGGTGTACTCTAGCTGATAAGTTGCACCGTAACCAGCGCAGATACCAGTGACGATCGCGTCGATCCGCCGCTCAAAAAAGTCGGCAAGATCGGGATTAAAATATCTGACTGTGCCAGTTAAACTCGCCGTATCGGCAATGACATTACGGGCGTTGCCAGCGTTGAATTGACCGACGGTGACTACCGCCGAATCGATCGGATTGACATTGCGGGCGACGATCGTCTGGAGGGCGGTGACGATCTGACTGGCGACGACGATCGCATCTACCGTCTGATGCGGCATCGCTCCATGTCCGCCCTTGCCTTGGATCTTCAGATTAAATAATTCTACGGCTGCCATTAATGCGCCGCTGCGGACGCCGATCGTCCCGAGCGGTAAGTTATTCCACAGATGTAGCCCGATGATGGCATTGACATCGGGGTTAGTGAGGACGCCCTCATCGATCATCGGTTTGGCACCACCAGGGCCTTCCTCGGCGGGCTGGAAGATAATTTTGACCATCCCTGCAAAGTCATTTTGATGCTGGGATAGATAGTAAGCGGTCATCAAGGCGATCGCCACATGTCCATCGTGTCCGCACGCGTGCATGATCCCATCGTGCTGGGACTTATAGGGCACATCGTTAGCTTCTTGAATCGGTAAAGCATCCATATCTGCCCGAATTGCGAGCGTCTTGAGCCGAAAACTCGTCTTCCGCCCTTGAATCATCGCGACGATTCCCGTTTTGGCAATGCCAGTCTGATGGGGTATTTTCCATTCCGTCAGTTTTTTGGCGATCGTCTCGGCAGTAATGCGCTCTTGGAAACCGAGTTCGGGCTGCTGGTGAAGCTGCCGTCTCAAGGCGACTAGCTGGGGCTGCAAGGCTTGAATCTCCGATCGAATTTTGTCGGGATGAATGGGTTGAGTGGGCGCGTTAGTGGCAAACATGTGGTTGAGGGGATGAGTGAGCCAAGCTGATTACATTAATTTTAACTCTGCGTTTGGCTGGTTATCCGATCGAATTATGTCAGTACGAGTCTGAGGATCGCGATCGCTACTACTTTAATTGAGACGATCGTTATGCTTCAGATCGAACAGATTTTCGATATAATTATTAAAAGTAGCTTGCCCGTACCGCACATCGATTTTTACGCGGCGGACAATTGGCGATAACCGCCGAGTCAGCTCAACTAACCAAAACCTTAAGCTCTAATGTATTTATATAGTTGGCATCGATTTAGAATCTAGCAAGTTGTAGTGCCCGATTGAGGGCAATAGATCGGTCGATGCTTACTCACTTTTTATGCTCTAGTTACACACATTCCAATAATAGTCACCTAGACGCTCGCGATTCGGGATTGACAGTATGAGTAGTAACAAAGCGGGTAAGCTGCGACCTTCCAAGTAGCCCATTTGGCATTGCACTCAGGCAGCGAGTAGCTGCACTAGCTATGTCCCAAAACTATTTCAACATCTTTCTTTAACTCATGCAAAATCCAATTTCCGTCGGTGAAGCATCTCCCTCAGAGCATCAGGATCTCCAGAGCCTAGAACAAACCCTGGATGCAAATGTCCTGCGCGATACGAATATCAACCACTCAAGAATCTTGATTACGCCTAAAGAGCTGAAGGCACAGTTACCGCTATCACCCGAATTAGAACAACGCATCGTTAACTATCGCCGCCAGATCCAGAAAATCTTAGATTTCCAAGACAATCGCAAATTCATTGTCGTCGGCCCTTGTTCGATTCATGATGTCAAAGCCGCCGAAGAATATGCTTACAAATTAAAAGATTTAGCCGATCGAGTCCAAGATAAATTCTTGCTAATCATGCGAGTTTATTTTGAGAAACCCCGCACTACTGTTGGCTGGAAAGGGTTGATTAACGACCCAGATATGAATGAGTCTTTCGATGTCGAAAAGGGCTTATATACTGGCAGGACACTACTGATTAAACTTGCAGAAATCGGTTTACCGACAGCGACAGAAGCACTCGATCCGATCGTTCCCCAGTACTTAGATGAATTAATTGCTTGGTCGGCAATCGGCGCACGCACTACCGAATCCCAAACTCACCGCGAAATGGCCAGCGGACTATCGATGCCTGTAGGCTTCAAGAATGGCACCGATGGTAGCGTCAAAGTTGCCTTAAATGCGCTCCAATCTGCCCAACAACCACACAATTTTCTGGGGATCGACAAACACGGACGGGTCAGCGTTTTTCAAACTCGGGGTAATGCTTACGGACACATTATCCTACGCGGTGGCGAAGGTAAACCCAACTACGATCCCGTCAGCGTTCAAGCTGCCGAAACCGAACTCAAAAAAGCCAATTTAGCACCACGGATCGTGATTGATTGCAGTCACGGTAATTCTAATAAAGATTATCGGCTCCAACCGATCGTCTTTGAAAGCACGATTCAACAAATTGTCAATGGCAATACCTCAATGGTGGGGATGATGTTGGAGTCCAATCTGCATGAAGGCGGACAATCGATTCCAGCAGATCTCACTCAACTTAAATATGGCGTTTCGGTGACTGATAAGTGTATTAATTGGGTAGATACCGAACGCATTATTCTCGCAGCATACGATCGCCTTTAAGAGGGTGTTTGAAAAGTATAGATCGAATCCCCCCAGCCCCCTTAAAAAGGGGGAGCAAGAGTAGTCCGGTTCCCCCCTTTTTAAGGGGGGCTAGGGGGGATTTTCTAAAGTTTACGAGTGCTGTTTGATACTTTTCAAATGTCCTTATAAGGTCAAAAAGGAGCGGTAATCGATCGATTGCCGCTCCTTTTAAGTGTGAAGAATACCCGATCGCTACCGAATTTTTCTCTACTCATTCATTGACTTGTAAGTAGCAACAGATGAGGGTGATTGTCCGGTGAGGTAGCGGAAGATCCAATATTTGAAAACGGTATCCATTAAGACCGGAACTGTCGCGATAAAGAGCGAGTTGAATTCGTTGTTTTCAGCAATACCCAGATGTCTGGCAGTGCCTTGGAGGATTATCTCCCAGCCGTGGGGAGAGTGAAAGCCGACGAAGGTGTCGGTGAGTAAGATAATAATGAAAGCTTTGGCGCTATCGCTAAGCCCAGCGATCAGATCGCCGAGGAAGGCTTTGAGAATCTGGATCTGTCTTTGGCTATTGCTAATCAACCAGATAAAGGTAACGATCGATAAAATATCCGCAAACCAATTTTTGATGGCATCGGCACTTTTACGATAGTAGTCTACTTTGATTTTTGCGGCTTTTTCGGTGACTTTCTCTTCCATCTCTTCGGCAGTGAGTTTTGGTGTCAAACCGACCATGTGTTTGAATTTGATATTTCTTTCAAACATTTCCATTTCCTCTAAGGCTTCTCGTTCGAGGTTGACGTTGAGAAAGATATCTGCTTGGTGGTAGTTGCGGTAGGCATCGATAACTGGGCCGACAATAATGATTTTGGAGATATATTGGGCTAGCAGCGGCACTAAAATCAGCATCAAGATAAATCTCAGTGAAGTTCTTGTTTTGCCTTGATTGAAGCGGTAGTTTTCCAGGACTCGAACGTCGGCGTTGGGATCGAGATCTTGCTGGATGCGTCGAAAGGTATTAATCAGGGAAATATCGATAATGGCTTTTTTGTCATTATTGACGTTTTCACCCTCAAGATCGAGTTGCTTGGGCATACGCTTGGATGGGCGACGACCGAGGGAACTAGCGGTAATCGGATTGACGTTGACGGTTTGGGAGGGATTCTGGTTTGCTGTATCGACGATCGATAATGAGTTTGGTGGTGTAGGTGGGGCAATAAAATTGACGGCACGTTGTCCGAAGGTCGATCTTTGGAGATTGGGATCGATCTCAGTGGTATTATCGGCGTAACGAGTCAATAAATCGTCGATAAAGCTGAGTTTTTCCAGAATTCGCGCTTCATATTCGATATCTTGAGTGTAGGAATTGATATCGCTAAACCCGAGACTATCGAACTGCTGGCTCTCGGGCGGTTGGGGATAGTTATTGCCAGTGACTGTGCGGCTGGTTTGAAATTCGGCAAGGCGAATCCGGGTAATCCGCAGGTATTTATTGAGATCGTTCTGAAAATAGGTAGCAACTTGATTGTTAGTGGATATGGGGGAAACCTCAATTTTCTCACCCCCAAAATGTTCGTCCTCGATCGCTTTTATTTTCAAAGCGGCTTTGTAGGCTTCGTCCAATGCTCGATCGGCGGTACGATAAAACCACTGATTAGCTTTGCGCCAGTATTTATTAAGTCGGTTCTCCATGGGGAAGAGAGGGTAGAGGGTAGATGGTAGATGGGAGAGGGTAAGAGGTAAAGGTAATGGGTAAGAGGTAATAGCAGAGCTATGCTGTTAACAAAGAGTAGGGGATGAACTACCCATTCTAAAAACCCAATTATTAATTATCAATTAATTTAATAATATTTAGGTACTAATATAAGGTGTGAGTACGATCGCTGGAGATGCGGGTGTGTCGGGTAAAGCAATTTGGATTGAGGGTGGTACGCGCAGTGGCAAAACAGATGCGATAGTTGCTCAATTTTGTCAGTGGTTGGACGAGCGAGTTGTCCGGAGTAAACATTCGGAGCGGGATGCCAAAATTTTGGTGTTGGCGGGTAATGATGATAGTAAGCGCGATCTCAGCGATCGATTAATTGCCAAGACGCATGGTAAATATCCAATCTCAGCCAAAACGCCGATCGGATTTATTCAAGAGGAGGTGTTGTTATTTTATCCCCTCCTGATTCAGAAGTTAAGATTACCTGCGTACTTCCCCTTGAGATTGCGTCCGGAGACGGAGCAGGAGTTGGCGACTAAGTTATGGCAACCCGCGCTAGAACGGCTCAACTGGCGAGAAATTGCGCCGTCTGAGTATCGATTCGTGCGGCGGATTCTAGATCTACTGCAATTGGCGGCTTATAGTTGTACGCCGTTGGCAGATTTACCAGCAATCCTCATCCAGGGATTTGGGGCGAGTGAAAATGGCGAAATTTATCAGTGTGTAGAGTCTTTAGCGAGCGAGTGGCGGGATTGGTGTCTCGATCGCGGGTTGCTGACTTATGGGATTATGACGGAGTTATACTGGCGATATTTATTACCACAGCCTGAATATCAGCGCCAGTTACGCGATCGCTATTGGGTGATGTTAGCTGATGATGTGGATGATTATCCCGCGATCGGGCGACAGATTTGCGAGTTTTTGTTAGATGCTGGAGTGTGGGGAGCATTTAGTTACAATCCCGATGGGATGGTACGGTTGGGTTTGAGTGCCGATCCAGATTATTTATTAGGCTTAAAGGCTCGCTGTCAGGGTGCTAAAGCCGATCTAGATCGGCAAGTTATTTATCTAGATTCGCTACCGACAAATCTTTTAGTCGATAGCCATAGTAGTATCGATTCGATCGTTAGCGCCGTCCTTAATCCTGGCAATGTGCCCAGCCTCCCGCCCAGCATCAGCACGATCGAAACGCGCACGCGGGGGGAAATGCTCAAAGAGACTGCCCATGCTGCGATCGCGCTCATTTCTAGTGGTATAGCACCGGGCGAGATTGCCATCATCGCGCCCGGTTTAGATGCAATTTCGCGAGCGACGATTACCGATATCTTCAGCCAGCAGCAAATTCCGCTCGCCTCGCTCAACGCTCAACTTCCCCTCAATAGCGATCCGGGCGTGCGCGCGCTGCTGACGCTGCTCGCATTGACTTATCCAAATTTGGGACAGCTTACCAGTCGGGATGAAGTTGCCGATCTGCTCGTGACGCTCAGCCCACTACATCCGCCCCAAAATGCGATCGCTGCCGCCATCGATCCCGTGCGGGCGGGCTTGCTTGCCGACTACTGTTATGCGCCCTCTCTATCCCAGCCGCGCCTGCTCCCCTACACAAATTTCCCGCGCTGGGATCGACTCGGTGCGAGTGCTACCAAGGCTTACGATCGGATTCTCGCGTGGGTAGAACGCGCCCAATCGCAACAACCATCGCCCCTGAATTTATTAAATGACGCGATCGGGTATTTTTTCCAGCAAGGTAGCTACCTGCCTAGCGATGCTCCCAAGGCGCGGGTATATCAAAAACTTTCCGCCCTGCGCGAACTGATGGAAACCGCTCAACACTACTGGCAAGTATCCGAGCGCACGCATAGCCCAGCGGAATATCTCGCATCCGCCCATCAGATTACCGCGCAATTTATCCTCTTACTCCGTCAAGGTACCATCAGTGCCAACCCCTACCCCACCAGTCCCTTGCAACCGCAAGATCGCGCCGTGACGCTTTCAAATATCTTCCAGTACCGCGCTAGCAAGCGATCGCACGCCTATCATTTTTGGTTGGATGTTGGTTCGCCATTATGGGCGGAAGGTGGTGCCGCGACGCTATATGGTGCCAATCTGTTGCTGCAAGATCGGATGGGCAAACTCTGGACGGAACTAGATACCCAAGCCAGTGACGAACGTCGCTTGGAGCGGATCTTACGCGATCTGCTCTATCGAGTTAACGATCGACTCTACCTCTGTAATAGCGATCTGGCAACTAACGGACAAGAACAGATGGGCGCATTGCTATCCCTAGTGCATGGCGTGGCTATTCAACTAGAACCTCAGCGGTTGGAAACCGCTGCTCGGAGTGCAAAGTCCGCCTACGCGGACTAGTTAATCAGTCCGCGTAGGCGGACTTTGCATCATCAGCCGCGACTTCAGTCGCAGGCATCTCGAGCGGTAACAACTTATATTTAATCGCATTGAGCCACTTATGCTCGATTCACTCCGCACTCGAATTGAGGGCGGGAAGTGCCGGAGCGCTCCCAAATTTTAGGAGTAGCAACCCGACTAAAAAGCCGATCGTCAAGCCCGAAAAGTGACCGATAATACTCGTACGCCCGTTGGTGATGTCAAACACCAACTGGAACCCGACACTAAATAGCACGGCTTGAAATTGCCGCCCAGCCGCAGCGACTTTGGATTGTCGCCAGCCGCTGAGATGGATTGCGCCGATAACCCCCAGCATCCCCATAATCGCCCCAGAAGCACCAATCGTTGGCGGCTGCGGCAGCCAGTTCGTACTGATATAGGTAATCGTCGCCATCGAGCCAATTCCCGCAGCAATATAGGCTAGCAGATACCGCCAGCTTCCCAATCGATACTCGACAAATTTGCCCAGATAGAGCAATGCCAACATATTCATTCCCAAGTGCAAGATCCCCTCATGGAGAAAGTTCGCTGTAATTATCCGCCACCATTGACCGTTAATTACCAATGGTGTAGCCAATTCACCCCACAGTCTAATCCTCAAATCGTCATCGCCCAATCGAGCGCGAACAAATAATTCCAGCCCAAAAACTAGGACATTCACCGCGATTAAGAGGTTGGTAATCGGCGTACGTGCAGTAGTCGGCGCTCGATCGCCATAGCGCACATCTTGGAGCAGTGCCGACTCCATTTGAGCGATACTCGCCCAATCTAACGAACTCAGTTTTTCCAGATCTGGGAGTGGTTGGGACAATCGCCAATCGATATCTTGCTGAATACAGCTATCTGTGGTGCTATGTCGGAGATCCGTCAATTGCGCTATCGCTGCGCCGCTATTGCCAGCCGCTAGCTCAGCCGTACCGATCCAAAATTGATGGATCTCGCTGGGATACATCGATAGCAAACCTTCACATGTGTGAATAACGGCATCGACGCGCCCACAGTAAGCGAGGAGATAGATTTTTAGCAGATTTAATTGTTGATGATTGAGCTGTCGATCGCGAGCGAGTTTAGTTACTTCGATGATACACCGATGCAAGTCTCCGGTTTCTGCCAACGCCCGCAGGTAAAAAACCAAGCTGGTACCGCCATCTAGCTCCAGTTGCTCGCGGGTGAGCCGCGTTCGCACCCAGCTAATATATTCCGACCAGCGATCGGTAGAACGATATAATAAAGCAGTTGCCGAGCGATCGAGCGCGGTCGATCTGTGAGATTTCTGGTGTGGTAGATCTACCAATCCATAGCGATCGAATATCTGGTAAGCTGTCTCAAATTGTCCTGTCTGAGCGATCGCTAACGCCCGAAGTAAGTGGTGATAGTGCCACATCCCATCCGTCGGTGCCAACCATTTCAGCCATTTTGCCATCCGACTGGCTGCGGCAAATTGCGAGCTATCGACTAATGCTTCGAGGCGGCGCATCAACAATAGGGGTAGCAACACGAACGACACCCACGCCCAAATCCCGATCTTCATCATCAGAGCGGGCATAAAATACCAGCTCATCGATAACATAATCAGCACGACGATCGCGGCAACCTTCAGGCTAGAATTACTGCGGGATGTCGGTAATAATAGCGCTAAGCAGCTAAAGATCGCAATTTGCACCAAAACAATACTCGTAAAGTCCATTCGTACTCAATCGTCGCTATTTACTTAGATAATTACTATATTAACTAAAGATTTAGTTTCTCCCGCGATCGATTATCCTCTCACCTTTTTTTTGATTATGATTTGCGATTGGTCGATCGGCGATTTACCGGGTTTAAATAAGCCCGAACAACTTTTACTGCAAGAGTTAGGAATTATGACTACCGGGCAACTCCTCTTAGTCGCCCCAGATGCCGCTACCAAGCAACAACTAGCCAGTAGTTTGGGTGCCAAAATTCAGTATGTCAATAAGTTAGTAGCGTTGGCAGATCTTGCCAGATTACCCGGAGTCGGCTGTCAGTACAATGGATTACTCATTCATGCCGGAATTATCTCGATTAAGCAATTGTCCCAAATGCCCGCTCACAAAATCCACCAGCAATTACTCAAGATGCACGTAGCGACGCTCCAACGCCGCGATCTTTGCCCCAATCTCGCTGAAGTTCAAAATTGGATCGGACAGGCGCGGGAGATGGGGGGTAGGGGGTAGAGGGTAGAGGGTAAGAGGTAAAAGGTAAGAGGTAAGAGGTAAGAGGTAAGAGGTAAAAGTAATAAAAAAGTAGGGCACTGCCCACCATCTGGGTTTTAG
>NZ_JANMZA010000273.1:0-18037 GCF_031382685.1 Chamaesiphon sp. OTE_8_metabat_110
CTAGACTTCGTTTGAGTTGGCTTACCCCCCCAACCCCCCCTTATCAAGGGGGGGCTTTCGCTCCCTCCCCTTGATAAGGGGAGGGCTGGGGTGGGGTAAAGGACTACGCAGCAACTCAATTAACTCGTGTATAAATCGTAGCGCCTAGCCCTGGGGCAATTTATTTTTCCACTCCAACATCGAACCCTGAGCCGTGCTGTAGTTGGGAGCATCGCGGGGCACCATTCTCGCGGTGTCGATCGCAATTTGCCAGTGTTGCTTATCGGCATGACTTTGGGCAATTTGATAGATTTCTTGCGACCATAGCTCGATCGATTGTTTGACTTCTGAAGCTACTTCTGGCGTACTCGCGGTAATCTTGCGGGCGGCGAGGATCGCTTGATAGCGAGATGTGGCATCACCAGGTCTGATATACATTCTGGCTTGTTGGAGGTCGGGGATCGGTTCGGTCGCCGCCACTACGCCGACGGAAACCGAACTAGTCAGATCGTTGGCAACTGGTCGCGCCATTGGTTGACGTTCGGCGGGCATTTGGGAGTTAAACACAAAAATTCCCGCACCAGCACCGACGAGCATCGTTAGTAAAAAGCTGACTTTTGCCCAGTTAGGAATCTCTTTGCGGATCGGTTTGGGCGCAGGTCTTTTGACGATCGCGCCAGTCCCGATCGATTCGGGCGTCACCAGCGACACGCTCAGCATTGGCGGCGTGTAAGGTGCATAAGTATCCTGACTGAATTGCGGCTGTGTCGGCGGGCTGTAGACCACCTCTGGGACGGTTGCCGAGATCGATGATTGAGTTGTCGCCGAGAACACCGGACGATGCTCCGAGACGCCTTTGGGGATAATCGCCAGGGGGGTTTGGAGTGGTTTCCAGTGATGTTCGCTCAATTCGGCAAGGCGACTGGTGAGGTAAGTCTCGATCGTTTCGAGGTTGAGATCGGGATGATAATTTAGGGCTTCGAGTAGCGCTGTCGTAAATAAGCCATGTCCCAATCCCGCATCTTCATTAGAAAATTCGTGACTTTGACAAGATAAGAAAGTAGGGATTTGATATTCTTGAGCGAGTTTGGCGGTGGTGGTACCAATACCGCCACCGAGCGATAGATGCTGCGAGTGATTGGCATCGAGAAAGACCAGGGCATTGACGCCAATATCGCGGAACTGCTGATAGAGTTGGCGAATTGAGATACAAGTATTGGCAAGATCGTCGGTCTTGCCGTCGATCGGGATTAGATAGTCTTCATCGCCAAAGCTTACGCCACAGCCACTAAAGAAAAACCATACTAAATCTCCATGATGGAGGATCTCCCAAGACCACTGTTTGATCCAGCGATTGATGTTTTCGCGGGTGGGATAAGTCGATTTATTGGCAGCCTCTCCCGACATATCGGTCAAGAGTAGACACTGTTGCGCATCCCAGCCCGCTGCATCTACAAAAAAATGCTCGATCGCCACAGCATCAGCCATGCCATAACTCAGCGGCGGCAAGAACTGGTATTGATTGATTCCGATCGAAATACACGTCTGGTTTGCCATTTAAAGTTCGATAATTTTATAGACTAAACTGCTGTGCAATCGCCTGAAATATTCCCTCTAGTTTAACATCAACCCATGCAAAGTCTTCAGCTCTTTGGCGGAGCTGTATAATTAGTAACTAAATAATCGCATTTCAATACTGTGCGCGCTATTTTTTAGGTTGAGCTTTATGTTTATATTACCCTAACAATTACCGTTACAGGTTAGCAAATAAAGCCGATCGATTTACGCTGGCGCAGCTAAGGTGACGACATCTAATAAAAAGATCGATGGTCGATCGGGTAAGTCGATCGACATGGCACTGACGCAATGGATCTTACTATGTTGTTGATAGATCGCAGGTAGTGGTTTAAATGCCGAAAGCGGCATCGATTGGATAATTGGCGGTGAATCGAGCGGCACACCGACTAAGCGATCTGGTTCTGGCTCGACGATCGCTAAATATCTCACCGCTGGTGCTGTTGCATCTGCACCCAGGTGGGACGAGGTGGGTAGCAATGTCTGGGTACTGCCAAAGATGCGCTGACCGATATCAATGACGACTAGTTCTTGACCTTGATATGTGGTCAAACTCACTCCAGTCTGATTGGAATCGCCATATAATCTCGATTTAACTCGGTCGCCCAAAGCATTGAGGGCAATTACTTTGTGAACTCGGTCGAGTGGGAGTGCAAAAGTCTGAGCGCGTAGCTCGAAGGTAATCAGCCGCTGGGTGACTTCTACCTGCTGCGCTGCTAACCGTCGCGATCGTAATGGAGAATAAATAGCCATATGTGTCTACTGTCGATACTTTCTTTTATAGTTCCACTTTTGGAGTCAGAAGTTGCTAAGAGGGTATAGGGGATAGGGGATAGGGGATAGGGTAAGAAAGAGGTAATGGGTAAGAGGTAATGGGTAAAAGGTAAAAGGTAATGGGTAAGGATGTTAAGACGCAAGCGTCTCACCATCTCCCCTATTCCCTATCCCCTATCCCCTATCCCCTATTCCCTATCCAAAGACTTTCTCAAGCAGATGTCGTTTTTTGGATTTAACTAGGGAAATATAAGTAAGACACGCATTGATGCCCACGAGCGATTCTTCACTTTTGGCGGGGCGAACCAACGGGTTTGAGCCAACCAAATATTTAGTCTCGATCGCGATCTATCCCTGCTCTTGCAAATTTTAAGTCCACTAAGCTATGAGTTCGAGCCATGAATCAGGGTTCTAGCAGCGTTGCTGATACCGAAAGAACATTAAACCCCATTAAGTTATTAGAACAGTTAGCTACTTCCCAAGCTAAAGGTTGTTTGCGGATTGTTGCCAATGACATTGTTTGGTTACTGTACTTTTATGAAGGTAAATTATTTTATGCCAATCATTCTCTCGAACCGATCGAGCGTCTGGAACAACACCTGCGCCGACTCAGCCCAGTTGTTTTAGCAAATCAGGTTTATACAGATCTGCGCGAACAGCTCAAAGACGCTAATTTTGAGGCTACTTATCCCAGTCTCGATTATCAGGCAATTCGCTGGGCGATCGCCCAAGGGCATATTACCGAGCAAACTGCTGGTGCCCTGGTCAAAAGTATCACCAAAGAAGTACTTCAATCTTATTTGTTGATTACGGCTGGGAAGAGCGAGTTGATATCTCGCGATACGGCTTTTCCGATTTGGTGGAGTGGTAACTTCCTGTTTGTGACAAAAGAGTGTCAAACAGAGTTACAAGCTTGGCAGGCATTACAACCAGCCATTCAATCGCCTTATCAGCGTCCGTATTTGATGAATGTCGAGCATCCTTTACTCACGCCAGATGTTAAGGCGAAATTGAGTAAAATCTTAATCGGTTTTAGCTTTCGACAATTGTCTTTGTTGCTCAAACAAGATGAATTGACAGTCGCTAATAACTTACATCGACTGATTAATAATCGGATTGTCGGTTTGCGTCCGCCACAACCACCATTCGATCGATTACACAAGCTCTATTTGGTGGAATCAGATCGCGAACGCTTTGATGAAAAAGCGCAGACAATTACCGCCGCATTCGCAGCAGTTGCCGATAAATCCGGTGCGAGTGATGTTGCAACTGGCGACCTCATCGAACAAGCGACTTACAAGATTGCTTGTGTAGACGATAGTCCGACTATTTTACGGGAAATCAATCGCTTTCTCGATGGAGATAGTTTCAAGGTCTTCCCGATCGTCGATTCCGGCACGGCTTTAATGAAGATTATCCGCATCAATCCTGACATTATTTTATTAGATGTCGGAATGCCGACGATCGATGGCTACAAACTTTGCTCGATGCTCCGCAAACATCCAGCATTTAAAAAGACGCCAATTGTGATGGTAACGGGAAATACGGGCATTATCGATCGGGCTAAAGCCAAAATGGCTGGTTCGACTGATTATATGACCAAACCGTTTACGCAAGCAGGTCTGATCGAGATGGTGTCCAGACATCTGATGGCAGAACACCAGTAAATTAATTAATAATTATTAATTACCAAGCATTTTATAGATAGCTTAAAGCAGTTAATTAGTAAGTTTAAACAATTCTGTATATTTAGGAAAAGTGGAGTAATGGTTAAGATTTTAGTTGTTGAAGACACCCCCTCTGAGATGCAGTTGATGACTCTTTATCTAAAAGATAATGGTTATCAAGTTGTCTCGGCTGATAATGCCAAAGATGGTTTGAGTTTAGTCGATAAAGAAAAGCCCGATGTCGTCATTACCGATGTCGTAATGGAGGGAATGAATGGGTTTGAATTTTGTCGGACATTGAAAAAAAATCCCGATACTGAAAGTATCCCCGTGATTGCTTGTACATCTCGCTCTCAAGATTTAGATAAATTATGGGGCAATAAACAGGGTGTAGATGTTTACGTCACTAAACCCTACTCTCAAGAAGATATTATCAAAGCTATTAAATCTGTATTTAATTAAATTTACGGGTAGCGAATTAGGTTTGTTGGAATCGAGCGTAGTCCTTTACCCCACCCCAACCCTCCCCTTATAAAGGGGAGGGAGCCGGAAAAGCCTCCCCTTTACAAAGGGGAGGGAGCCAGAAAAGCTCTCCCCTTTATAAGGGGAAAGAGCCGGAAAAGCCCCCCCTGCTTGGTGCGCTAACACTGTCGGGGAACCCGAACAGTGCGCGCATCCGCTTTATAAGGGGGGGTTGGGGGGGTAAACCAACAGTCTATCTATTCTCTACCCTCTCCCACCTCCCCCCTCCCATCTCCCATCTATCTCATGAGCGTCACTACCTTACCCAACAAGAGATCGAGCAGAACCAGCGGTGATATGTTTTTGCGGCTCAAGCTCGACGAGCAAACTTACGCCGTCGTACCGATGCTGCAAACCCAAGAAGCGATCGTGCTACCTGCTGGGAGAATTTCGGTAATTCCCAATTTGCCATCGCCGATTTTGGGGTTATTCAATCGTCGGAGTAGCTTATTGTGGCTGGTAGATTTGCCGGAAATCCTCGGTTTAGAACCACTCGATCGCCATGCACACAGTTACGATATTGCCCTTCTAAACGTTGCTAATGTCCCGCTGGCGGTTGCAGTTCGATCGATTCAAGGAGTGACCCGATTTGCCCACGAACAAATCGAATCGCCGATCGGGAGTTTTAATCCAGCATTTACGCCTTATTTACGCGGCTGGATTTTACAAGAAAAAGAGTTGGTATTGGTACTAGAACCCGAGGCAATTATCAATGCCCAGGTGTTGAACCAATTGACAGTTCACAGTTGATAATTGCTGTTCGCGGTCGAGGTTTTTTCCCCAGCCGCAGCGATCGAGAGTCCGACAATCCAGTTTGCGATCTCTAGAGATCGATTATATTAATTACATCATCTAATTATGAATCAGTTTAACGAAGCAACTCAATTTAATGCTAGCGATCGTCCAGCAAACTTAGCGACTACATCAAAGTGGCGCAATTTGAGCCTGAAGACTAAAGCCACATTAATCGCCACTATTTTGGGGCTAGCACCGTTGGCAGTAATTGGGACACTTAGCTATTCCCAGATTAACAACGCCCTCAAAGAACAGACAGTTCAATCTCTAAAAACTCGGGCAGAAACAATAGCCGATAAATTTAATCGGTTTGTCTTCGAGCGGAATGGTGACGTAGAAACTCTAGCAGCACAACCAGTTTTTGCCGACTCTAAAGTATCAGCATTTACATCAGCAGACTCCAAGCTCAAACTGTTAGACCAGTATATCAACAGCTATCAAGTATATGATAGTATCGCCGCCTTCGATCTCCAAGGTAATCCGATTTCCCAGAGTAAAGGTAAGCCATTAACCAATCACCTCGATCGTCCATACTTTCAAGAAGTTCTCAAAACAGGTAAAACCGTAATTTCCGCCCCAGAAGTATCGAAAAGTAGCGGTCAAATCGTCGTACATTTTGCCGCACCGATTAAAGATTTGGGTACTGGTCAAATTATTGGGGTGATGCGGACGAGAGCGCCGATCGATCGATTGAATGTACCACTAAAAGATCTAGCCTCCAAGACCCAAAATTATCATATTTTCGATCGGCGTAGCAATACTGTCTTTATCAGTTCCAATGGTGAGTATTCAGGTAAATCAATAGATGCCGATATCACTAGTGCCCTCAAGCAAGAAGGAATAGTGCAGCATCAGGGCAAAAGTGGTACCGAACTGCTCAGTGCGGCTTCCTTTGGCAAGTTGGAGGGAATGCAGCAACTTCCGTGGGTAGCGGTAGCCTCGATCGATGAAGAGGCAGCTAACGCGACTTTGAGCGGACTACTGCTGACAATCCTCGCTGGAGCGGGTTTGACTTCATTATTTACAGTTGCCTTAGCGACATTCTTTGCCAGTCGGGCGACAGAGCCGATCGCGGATGCCGCTAAAGCCGTCGAAAAAATTGGTCAAGGTGACTTTAAGAGTAGATTGGATGTCTCCAGCGGCGATGAAATCGGTCAATTGGGCACGAATATCAACCTGATGGCGGGTCAAATTCAAGGGCTATTGCTCGAACAATCCGAGCAAACCAGGCGGACGGAATTGTACGCGGAAATTTCCCGCGCCCGGACGACTAACGATCTGCTCTCCCCACTGTCTCAAATCCTCGTTGAGGCGAGAGAAATCCTCAAAGCCGATCGATTGGTGGTATATCGATTTATGGCAGACAATCGGGGCTATATTGCCGGGGAATCCTACGGCGCTGGCGGCAGTAGTGCGCTCGCCGAACAGGTCAACGATCCTTGTATCCCCGAACAAATGCTGGCGGCTTACGCACAGGGGCGGATCATCGTCAATGATAATGTCGCCGATGCCAACTATCATCCCGATCACAAAGCTTTATTGACGCGACTAAATATCAAGTCTAATGCGATCGTCCCGATCGTCCAAAATGGCAACCTCTTGGGCTTATTAGTCGCCCACCATTGTCAACAAATTCATGCTTGGCAAGAGTGGGAAAGTATCTATCTGACCAAATTTGCCGAACAGATCGGGATTTCGCTCAGTGGCTTTACGATCTCCGAGCGCGGTCAACTCGAAGCCACCAGACAACGAGATAAAGCCGTCCGCGAACAATTGCTATCGACGATCTCGCGCGCTCAAACTACTCAAGAAATGGTCACGCCGCTTACCTATATCCTCGAAGAAAGCCGCGCCAAGCTCAAAGCCGATCGAGTAGTCATTTATCGCTTTTTCCCTGGTGGTAGCGGTCATATCGTCGGGGAAGCAGTCGCCCCTGGATTTGTCAAGGCTCAAGACCAGCGGATCGAAGATGCCTGTATTCCAGCCGAATTGATGGCAGAATACAGCCAAGGTCGGACGATCGCGACCGATGATGTGATGGGGACTAATTATCATCCCGATCACAAGCAATTATTTACCAGACTCCAAATCAAGTCAAATCTGGTCGTGCCGATCCTCCAAGGTCAAAACGTCCTCGGCTTGTTAGTGGCGCACCACTGCGGGGCAATTCATCAGTGGGAAGAGTGGGAAACAGAGTACTTAGTTGACTTTGCGACCCCAATCGCCTCCTGTCTGGGTGGTTATGCAGCCACCGAGCGGAGCCAGTACGAAGCCCAAGCATCCGAGAAACGTGCTGAAGTAGCTAAGAAAGAAAACGAAAGCCGTCAAAAAGAACTCCTCCGCCTGTTGATGGAGATTGAAGGCGCATCCGAAGGTGACTTAACCGTCCGATCGGAAATCAGCGATGGGGAAATCGCGATCGTCGGTGACTTCTTTAACTCGATTATTGAAAGTCTGCGGGACATTGTAAGTACGGTAAAAGAAGCGGCAGGTCAAGTAAACGGCTCCGTTGGTGAAAACGAATCGGAAGTCCGCCTGCTCACGGAAGCCGCCACCAAACAAGCCGATCGAATTCAGCAGACGCTCACCAAAATCGAAAAAGTGACCCTCTCGATCGAATCGGTAGCAACCGATGCGCGTCTCGCAGCGAATGTCGCCACCTCAGCAGCATCCACCGCCGAAATCGGCGGTCAAGCAATGGATCGGACAGTCCAAAGTATCGTCCAACTGCGCGAAACGATTTCCGAAACTGCCAAGAAAGTCAAACGCTTGGGTGAATCTTCTCAACAGATTTCTAAAGTCACCGGACTGATCGACCAAATCGCCCTTCAAACCAACCTCTTGGCAATCAACGCCAGTATCGAGGCAGCACGAGCGGGTGAAGAAGGACGTGGTTTCGCAGTCGTTGCCGAAGAAGTCGGGGAACTCGCCGCGCAATCCGCCGCAGCCACCAAGGAAATCGAAAAAATCGTCGAAACCATCCAACGAGAAACCAGCGCGGTGGCTCAAGCAATGGAACTGAGTACCACTCAAGTAGTAGAAGGTACCCAATCGGTCGAACAAACCAAAACCAGCTTGAAACAGATTATCGCCCTGTCCAATCAAATGGATACCTTCCTCCAGTCGATCTCCTCCGCGACGATCGATCAGGTCGAAACCTCCCAAGCTGTAAAAATCGATATGGCAGCCGTCGCCCTGATTTCCGAGCAGACCTCCGACTCCTCCAAGCAAGTATCTACCTCACTCCAGCAAACAGTTACCATCGCCCAAGCACTCCAAGCTTCGGTTGGTAAGTTTAAAGTTAATGCCGATCGCAATTAGGGGATAGGGGATAGGGGATAGGGGATAGGGGATAGGGGATAGGGGATAGGGGATAGGGGATAGGGGATAGGGGATAGGGAATAGGGGATAGGGAATAGGGAATAGGGACGCTTGCGTCCTTTACCCACCCCTTACCTCTTACCCTTTACCCTTTACCCTTTACCCTTTACCCTTCACCCTTTACCCTTTACCCTTTACCTCTTACCCTTTACCTTTTACCCTAACCCCTAACTCCTAACCCCTATCCCCTAGATGATTACTTCAGATCGAGAACAACAAATCAAGCTCCAATTTTTGGACGAAGCGATCGATTATTTAGATACGATCGAATCAGGACTGCTGGGACTGGGTACTGGTAAAGTTACTGGCAAGCAGTTGGACGCGCTCTTGAGAGCGGCGCACTCGATTAAGGGTGGTGCCGGGATGATGGGCTATACGACTCTAGCTAGGTTGGGGCACCATCTGGAAGATTATTTTAAGATCGTCCAGTATGGGAAGTCGGCACCACCCGATGCGGAGATCGAGCAATTAATGCTGGGGACGATCGACAAGTTGCGGCAGATCGTCGCTCTCAATCGTCAGGGGCAAGATGCTGACAGTGAGTGGTTAAAACTCCAAGTCGAGCCGATCTTCGACAGGTTGCGCGAACGGTTAGGTGAGTTCAATTCTGAAGATGAAGCCAATATGCTCGCGTCCGAGTCGGGCGAGGATATTCTCACGTTTTTATTTGAATCGGAAGTCGAACGCGCTTTAACACAACTCGAAGCATCTGTCAATAGTGACGCTTCGAGCAGTATGTATGACGAATTGGTCGTCAGTGCCGAAGAATTGGGCGGTTTGGCGGAAATGGTCGAACTACCAGCCATGGGGCGGTTGTGTGCATCGGTGCTGACCCACCTCAAGTCCCAGCCTCACCAGATTCGGGCGATCGCCGCCCTGGCGCTAGCCGCATGGCGACGCACTCAAGCGATGGTCTTGATCGGTCAAACAGGCAATCTCCCCGACTCGATCGAGTTGCCCGGTTCGGGCATCACGACGATTAGTGAAGCCGAAACCATTCCGGAATGGGATACCGACGTGGTAGCGGCGATGCAGTTGGGCAGTATTGCCGAGCCAGCGATCGCGCCAACTCCCTATGTACAGCCGTTTAGCCTCGGCATGGAGACATCCAATCCCTACGACTCGATCGATCTCCAAGATTTCACGATCGATCCGCCTGTGACAATCCGCGACCTCGGCGGCGAAGACGAAACCCTGAGCGAATATGCGATGCTATTTGGCGATAATACTAGCGCCAACGATCTGCCCACACTCACCGATCCGTTTGGAAATTTCGTCGAGACACCGCGATTCTCGACGATTACTGATAGTAGCGACCTCGATGAATTCGCTACCAGCGAGCAACACTCAGACGACTTCCACCTGCAAACCACCGTTGTCCCCGACCCGGATGAAGAGATCGTCGATGCCTTTGAAATGCTCGACCTCAGCGGCGATCTCTCGATGGACACCGATGCACCCGAGTTATTAGCGGAGCTATCTGGGTTCCTATTTGAAGATCTGCCCGCAGAAACTTCCTCAGCAATCTTCAAAGTTCCCGCCAAACCTCAAGTCAGTGCGCTCGATCTCGAAGCCGCCGCCTTGATGGATGCGTTAAATGCCGCACCCGAACTCATCGACGATACCCCCGCAGATCGGGAGCATGTTGTCGCTGGCACCAAATCGACCCCAGTAGTCGAACAAACCATCCGCGTTGCTACCAAGCAATTAGAAGAAATCGGCGACTTATTTGGCGAACTGACGATCGATCGCAATGGTCTAAATCTCCATCTCCAAGGAATGCGCCAACTAGTGCTCAATCTCCAAGCCAAAGTCAAACAACTCGAACAGTCAAACTCTAGACTCCGAGAAGCCTATGACGCTGGCGCAGGCGAGCCGCCAGATACCGAAGCAACCTGGACTCAGACGGCAACCAATCTCTCTAGCGATTATACCGATCGGTTAGACGTATTGGAATTCGATCGCTATAGCGATCTCCATCTCCTGTCTCAGGAAGTAATGGACAATATCGTCCAAATCGAAGAACTTACCACCGACCTCGACCTCCAGCTCAACGATACCGAACGCACCAATCGCGACCTCAATCGAACGGCTAAACAGCTCCAAACTGGCTTGACTCAGGTACGGATGCGTCCGATCTCCGAGCTGTTCGATCGTTTTCCGCGTGCGCTGCGAAATATGTCGATCGAACATGCCAAACCGATCGATCTTCAGCTCAAAGGCGGCACCACCCTCATCGAACGGAGTGTTCTCGAAGCACTCAACGACCCCTTAATGCACCTGCTCCGCAATGCCTTCGATCATGGGATCGAACCCAGCGCCGACCGCCGCGCCAAAGACAAGCCAGATGCAGGTAAGATCGAAATTAGTGCCACATATCGCGGGAACCAAACCGTAATCACCATCAAAGATGATGGTGGCGGCATCGACCTCGACAAAATCCGCGCTAAAGTCAAGAAAATGGGGATTGACGATCGAGAAATCGCCAATTTCAAAGATAGCGAACTGATCGATCTAATTTTTGAACCCGGCTTTAGTACCGCTGACAAGCTCACTGACTTGTCTGGGCGCGGCGTAGGTATGGATGTCGTGCGTACCAATATTCGATCGTTGCGCGGCGATATCTTCGTCGATACCAAACTCGGCAAAGGTAGTACCTTTACGATTACCGTTCCCTTTACCCTCTCCGTCGTCCGCGTCCTGATTGTCGAAGTCAAAGGGCTATGGCTGGCAATTCCCAGTAATATCGTCGAAGAAATCATCTTACTCAACCCCGAACAAGTCATCAGTACTGCCGGACAACAGATGCTCCAGTGGGAAAACTTTACCGTCCGGCTGATCGAACCCAGCCAGTATTTGCAGATTCCTAATTTCAATCCCCAACTAGCAAATAATAGTACCCCCACCATCAACTGTCCCACCGTCTTGATGATCGACCAAGGACAAGATCTCGTCGCCGTCGAAATCGATAAATTCTGGGGCGAACAAGAAGTCACCATTCGCCAGCCCCAAGGCAATATCAAAATGCCTCCCGGCTTCACTGGCTGTACGATCCTCGGCGACGGTCGGATCGTACCACTCCTAGACGCGATCGAATTCGTGCGCTGGATCGATGGCGGGTTGGCAGTTGCCAATGGTCTGCGTACCAGTACGCTTGACTTTAGCACCGCCGATACTACCGCCACCCCCGCCGCACCGACCCAAAAATCTCGCGTCCTCGTCGTCGATGACTCGATCAACGTCCGCCGCTTCGTTGCCATGACCCTCGAAAAAGCGGGCTACCTCGTCGAGCAAGCCAAAGATGGTCAAGAAGCGATCGAAAAACTCCAAGGCGGTCTCCAAGCCCAAGCAGTAGTCTGCGACGTAGAAATGCCTCGGATGGACGGCTACGGCTTCCTCGCCACCGTCAAAGGCATCGCCAACCTCAAAAACATCCCCGTCCTGATGCTGACCTCCCGCAGCGGCGATAAGCACCGCAAAATCGCAATGAACCTCGGCGCGAGTGCCTACTTCTCCAAACCCTTTAAGGAACAAGAGTTGCTGGCTAGTTTGACTCAGTTAATTGGGAAGTAGATGGGAGTGGGGAGTGGGGAGATGGGAGATGGGAGTGGGGAGATGGGAGTGGGGAGATGGGAGACTGGGAGATTGTTGCATTACCTTTTACCTTTTACCTCTTACCTCTTACCCATTACCCTCTCCGTCCCCTCATCTCCCATCTCCCCACTCCCACCTCCCATCTGTAAACATCTATAACAATTCTTATCGATTGATTGAAAAAGTTACTATTGTGCAACGAAAGATCTATCCTGAAAAGTAGTACTAATATGTATTGGTGGTAACAAATGGAAAAGCAGAAATATCGCATGAACTGTACTCTGACCTTTAGTGATATCTATGGGCAGATTGTCATCTGGTTAATGGTAATTTTCATTAGTCTTGCTTCTGCTTTGTCCCTGTGGAGCACCACCCGGCAGATTTATGCACTAGCAACGGTCGGATTAATTCTCGTTTTATCCTTACCATTCTTGCTATTTGCCTTCGTCACTACTTTACTCAATCACATCGAATTTGTGCCGCTCGAAGTCAACGAAACTACCAGCAGCAGCACCAATAAGCACAGAAATAAACCCGAACCAGCAGCGGTTTAGGCTCGATCGAGCGGGTTAATACAACGTCAGTTCCGGATAAGAAGAGCCTAGAGACTGGAAGTCTCGGCTCGTGCTGCAAAGTCCGCCTACGCGGACTGATTAACTAGTCCGCGTAGGCGGACTTTGTGATACTAGCCCCGATTTCAATCGGCGGCGGACTCGAACGAAGCAACTATCCCGGTTCCAAACTGATGTTAATGCAATTAAACTAGTGCTGTGACAAACCCGACTTTTTTCCAAAAAAGTCGGGTTTGTGTTGGCATCCTCACCAAGCTAATGAATTGCGATTGTTAAATTTGGCTCTAAATAACCTTCGCCACCGCCTGTTGATTGAGTTCGATCGCGATTTGTCTCGCCCAGACATCGGCAGCGATAATATCATCCAAACTCGGCGTTAAACTAAAATCATTACGATGCCGATCGCAGACTCGCTCGATCGTTTTGGGAATGTCGAGGAAGTGGATTTTTTCGGCTAAAAACAGAGCTACCGCTTGCTCGTTGGCAGCATTGAGTACTGCTGGCATCGAGCCGCCAGCCTCACCCGCAGCGTAAGCTAGTCCGATACAAGGATATTTTTCGCGATCGGGTACTCTAAAGGTCAGATCGCCAGCTTTCACTAGATCGAATTTCTCCCAATTAGTATAGATCCGATCGGGCCAGGACATCGCGTATAGTAAAGGCAGTCGCATATCCGGCCAACCTAATTGCGCCAAGACTGAGGTATCCTGGACTTCGATCAGCGAGTGAATGATGCTCTGCGGATGGACGACGATCTCGATATGTTCGTAACCCAAGCCAAATAAATAATGCGCCTCAATCACCTCTAAACCCTTATTCATCAGCGTCGCTGAGTCGATGGTGATTTTTTGACCCATCGACCAATTTGGGTGCTTGAGCGCGTCAGCAACCTTCACTGTGGCTAATTTCTCCGCTGGGAGATCGCGGAAGGCACCACCCGAAGCAGTCAAAATAATCCGGCGTAACCCACCTGCGGGGACGCCTTGCAAACATTGAAAAATTGCCGAATGCTCGGAGTCGGCGGGAAGTAGTTTGACCCCATGTTTTTCGACTAACGGTAACACGACTGGGCCACCCGCGATCAGGGTTTCTTTATTAGCCAGGGCGATATCTTTACCCGCTTTAATCGCGGCAATGGTCGGCAACAGTCCCGCACAGCCGACGATACCAGTTACGACACTTTGAGCGTCGCCATAACCAGCAACTTCGATCGTCCCTTGCGCGCCAGCGACGACAATTGGCTGATAATCCAGATCGGCAATTGCAGCTTTGAACTCAGTCAACTTGGCTTCATTCCCAATCGCCACAATTTCGGGGCGAAACTGGCGCACTTGCCGCGCTAGTAGCTCGACATTGCTACCCGCCGCCAATCCCACAATCCGAAATTTGTCAGGATTGTGTTCGACAATATCTAAGGTTTGAGTCCCGATCGAGCCAGTAGAACCGAGTAAGGTAATCGCTTTCACAATTTATTTCGCCGATCTTTGAAGATTTATTTAACCTCTTCATCTTACGGCGATCGGGGATCGATCGATTAGATTAGGCTTTAGATTTTAGGCTTTAGGCGGATAGTTTTGAATCTTTTCGGCTAGTCTCGAAGCGAGGAAGGGACTAGCCGATTGGAGGTAGGTGTGAATTTCGATCGCCTCATCTCGATAGCGGACGATCTTGGCTCGATCCCAATGCACTGGCGGCGGCTGAAGATTGGTAATTCGTTCGCGTAGCGTCTCTGAAAGAGAATCGGCTAATTTTACCATCCAAATCTCGATCGGTTGAGCTTTGATACGTTCTAGACTATCTGCCAATCACCGAGATTTTTCTAAGTCTGAATTTTTGCTCAAAGCCAATACACCATCGGCGACTCTCACCCCAAAGATCGCCGCGATTCGATCGTAACTGGTATCGGTATCTTCGATCGTATCGTGTAACAAAGCACACTGTACTGCCAGATCGCCATTGTGCCCAGTTTCAGCACCGAGCGCGGCGATAATTTCCATACTTACTAGATTTAAATGCAGTAGATATGGTAGGTTACTTCCCGGTATGAGCTGTCCCAGATGTGCCTGCGCGGCAAACCGACAAGCTTTAATATACAGTTCTCGATCCCAGTTAGATACCATATTGAGCAGCTATATTTATCTGCATATTTCGATTCACTATCCAAACTGATTCGCTCATATGTTAATAGAGGGATATGATTCATTCATACCCCTCTATTAAATACTATCGTTTGAAACTCACAGCTCTGATTTTACTTTATAAGCTTTTGAGCAAGAATTTCTTGATATCTTCAGAAGTGTAAAATTTACCCAGATCGTAAGAGCTAGATGCCATCGTTAGCACGCCATTCTTCAATGTCAACTTATTCGCTTTGACATTGGGCGCTAACGAAATCTTAATAGATGTTATTTTACTTTCGATCGCGGCACGAGCAGTAGGATTCTTATTCAGAAACAAGATGGCACCTTTAGCGTGAAACAGTTGTCTGGCGGCATTTTCTAATTCTGTTTTATTATCGCCAAAACTTTCAAAGTCCATATTCACCGAAATCTTACCGAGTTTCTGATTACCAGATTGGCTGGCAATACTCGATTGAAATTCAGGGATATAATCTCTAGAATACTTGGCAATTTCAGCTCTTGTTGCCAACGATTGTGCTAGGACTGGCTGCAAACTCATAACTCCAACTGACCCTACAATAGCTAAGGCACTCATCTTTAACCAATTATTCATTTAACAATGTTCCATGATTTAGTAAATGTATCGCCAGCGCAAATTTGGGTATTAACCGCAATTTACTGGAGACGATCTTACTACACGTTATCATGGTTCGATTCCCCAAACATCGATCTCTATCACTCGATCGATTAACACAGCTCTAACTTCAAATTAGACTAGACGAGCATTGAGGCATAATATAAGGTAAGACTTTTGGAGCATGTCACAAATGGTTCAGACCCCAATTAGACAACTTACCCTTGAAGAGTTCTTGGCTCTGCCAGAGACCAAACCTGCTAGCGAATACATCGACGGTGAAATCATTCAAAAACCAATGCCTCAAGGTCAACACAGCGTTATTCAGGGTGAATTGTTAGTTGAATTAACTCTTGCTTGGCGAGGAATAGGTATCGCTCAAGCTTTTCCAGAGCTACGCTGTACTTTTGGGGGTAGAGCAATCGTGCCTGACGTAGCTATTTTTGAAAATGATAGAATTCCCTATGACGAAAATGGCGACATCGAAAATGTCTTCAGCATTCCGCCCGACTGGACGATTGAAATCCTCTCACCCGAACAAAGTACTACTAAAGTTCTAAAAAATATCAACCATTGTCTGGCTTATGGGACACAGATGGGATGGCTAATAGATCCTACAGATCGATCTGTGTTTATTATTGGGACAAATCAAACTTTTCAAATGATTGATGAGCCTACGGCAATGCTACCTGTACCTGCTTTTGCTAAATCGATCGAACTCACAGTGGAGCAGTTGTTTAGCTGGATTAAGAAAAAGAATTAGACTTAGAG
Source organism: Chamaesiphon sp. OTE_8_metabat_110 (assembly GCF_031382685.1). Taxonomy (NCBI): domain Bacteria; kingdom Bacillati; phylum Cyanobacteriota; class Cyanophyceae; order Gomontiellales; family Chamaesiphonaceae; genus Chamaesiphon; species Chamaesiphon sp. OTE_8_metabat_110. Next base: position 16,385 of record NZ_JANMZA010000273.1, read on the forward strand.
GATGAATGGATGCGTCTAATTGCTACGCTTCAAGTGTGTAAATCCCCCTACTTGGTGCAACACATGCGGAGGGAACCTCCGCGTGATTGCATCCGCTAAATCCCCCTTCAAAAGCGGGACTTTAATCCGGTTCCCCCCTTTTTAAGGGGGGTTAGGGGGGATTTTCTAGGGTTTACGAGTGCTACCCTTATACTTTCCAAACATCCTCTTAGATGAAAGTTACCCAGAACACCTCGGTTTCGTTGTGACAGAAGCAACGCCAGAGTTTTTCTATCTGGAATTGCAACCAGCTCCTCGCAAATTTAACGATCGGTTTATGTTTTAGCAAAATCAACAGGATTTTGGTCGCGACGATGATTGAAGGGAATGGGCACACCTTGCGCGTCGCCAACTAGCGCCGCAGTTGCCTCTAGCGCCGCTCTCAACCGCTTGGCAGCATAGATCGACATATCGCGAGGGACATTAATTCGATCGCGGATATAGCGCAAGGCTGCATCCGCTCCTGGTGGTGGCACGAGATCCGTTCCGGTCATCATATTTGTCAGCGCACACCGCAAGGCGACATCTACCAATTTATCATCAGCAGGATTGACCCGAATTACATTCGCATGGTGCTTAATCGTCCGGTAGAGGGCTTCCGCACGATCGTGTTCCGGTTCGACAAAGGTCGCGTCTGGTAAGCCCTCCCAGGGACCATTATCCACCCGCGCTTTATTTTTGAGCATCTGGGGTTCGCCATTTTCATAGCAGCCGCCCATTTGAGGTGGTAAATCGTGGACGTGGGTATGAAAGTCGCTCTGAGTGCCGCGATAGGTTTCCCGACTTTCCATCGCATCAAACCAGGCACTAAAGCGCGGGTTATCCTCTCGGAGGGAATAGCCTTTATAGTAGTACAAGCTCGCATTCATCCGCTCGACATAGGGCGTAAAGATGACGTCAGCAGTACTAAAGACATCTAGAAAGTAAGCTCCGGATGTACTACTAAGTGCCTGCTCGACCATTTGCACGACACTGACAAATTGCGATCGATTGTGCTGCTCCTCCCGCACTGAATTTGCCGGACGACACAGCCAACCACACCACGCTCGAAATAGTAGCCGCTCTAACTGTCGCAACGGTAGCACTAAAGGATCTTTCATCCCAAAACCCACAGCACCAAAAGCCTTCTCTAAAGCGAACAAAATATCATCGCTTTCTGTAATCATCCGCCCGTCCAATTCAATTGCTGGGAGCATCCCCGATGGTACCTTGCGCTTGTACCAACTCTCTTTTTCCCCGTAGCAAAACATCGTGACTTTTTCAATCCGATAGGGGATTTGTTTTTCCTCCAGCCACAACCAGATTTTCTGACAGTAGGGGCACCACGCATGATTGTCGCGGTATAGAGTCACCCGCACCTCAGATTCAGCTTGTCCAAATAAGCGTAATCTAGCTTGAGCATTGGTGGCTCCATTGATGGCATCGATTGGCTCATATTGCGATTTTGCAAGTTCTGTTAGTTCATCCCAGCTCAAAGGATTTTTGCTCATTTGTTGGCACGGCGATGTTCTCTGCCTTTCCATCCACAGTGCTGGCCGCCGACGCAACGAAAGCAAGAAGACAGGCCAACAAAGGGATAGGTCGCCGCCTCAGAGTCCTTCGTCTCGCAATGTT
>NZ_JANMZA010000613.1:0-21518 GCF_031382685.1 Chamaesiphon sp. OTE_8_metabat_110
CCACTAATGATTCGCACTTTGTCTCTTGTTATGATGTGGAGGCTCATGATGCGTTGCTGTGTATTCAGACTGGGCAACTAATCCGTGAAGATAAACGGATGCGGTATAGCGGTAATGAATATCTCAAGTCTGCCGAGGAAATGGCAGCATTATTCCGCGATCATTTACCTGATGATGTCATTGCTGAGTCGATCGCGAATACATTAGAAGTTGCGGATAAAATTCAGCCCTACAATATTTTAGGCGAGCCAAAAATTCCCGATTTTCCGATTCCAGTCGGACATACTCCTGCTACTTTTGTCGAGGAGATTTCGCGGGAAGGATTAAAGGAGCGGTTGAAGGTGCAACGGTATGGCGATATCGAGAAAGTTTATCAGGAGCGGCTTGATTTTGAGCTGAAAATGATCGAGCGGATGGGATTTTCGACATACTTTTTAGTTGTATGGGATTATATCAAATTTGCCCGTGACAGGGCTATTCCAGTCGGCCCTGGACGGGGTTCTGCTGCGGGTTCGCTGGTGGCTTATGCGATGAAGATTACAAATATCGATCCCGTACATCATTGTTTGCTATTCGAGCGATTTTTGAACCCAGATCGCAAGTCGATGCCGGATATCGATACGGATTTTTGTATCGAACGTCGCGCTGAGGTCATCGAATATGTGACCCAGAAGTATGGGAAAGAGCGAGTGGCGCAGATTATCACGTTTAACCGGATGACATCTAAAGCGGTGTTGAAGGATGTGGCGCGGGTGCTAAATATCCCCTACGGTGCGGCAAATGAGTTAGGAAAAATGATTCCAGTGGTGCGGGGGAAACCGACAAAATTGGCGGTGATGATTTCGGATAAAACGCCAGTACCGGAGTTTAAACAGACTTATGAAACGGGTGAATATGCCGATCCGGAAACTGGCGAAAAAATTACTGCCAGACAGTGGATTGATATGGCAATGCGCATCGAAGGTACTAACAAAACCTTTGGTGTCCACGCGGCGGGTGTGGTGATTTCGGCGCAGCCTTTGGATGAGATCGTGCCATTGCAACGGAATAATGATGGCTCGGTAATTACTCAATACTATATGGAAGATCTCGACTCGATGGGTCTATTAAAAATGGACTTTTTAGGATTGCGGAATCTGACAATTTTTCAGAATGCGATCGATACGATCGAGCAAACCAAAGGCGATATAATCGATCCGGATGATATCACTTTTGAGGAGCGACGGACTTATAAAATTTTAAATAAAGGCTCGTTGAATAAACGTCCCGCGACTGTCGAAAAAACATATAAACAAGTCGAGTCGGGAGATTTAGAAGGTGTCTTTCAACTAGAGTCTTCCGGGATGCTGGATGTGGTGGCAAGATTAAAGCCGTCGAGCATTGAGGATTTATCCTCCATTCTCGCACTATACCGTCCGGGACCGTTAGATGCGGGACTGATTCCAATTTTTATCGATCGCAAACACGGACGCGAGAAAATTACTTACGAGCATCCAATCTTAGAAACTATTCTAGAGGAAACATATGGGGTAATTGTCTATCAAGAGCAGATTATGAAAATCGCTCAAGATTTGGCTGGATATACTCTCGGAGAAGCCGATATCTTGCGGCGGTGTATGGGTAAGAAAAAAGCCGATGAGATGAATAAACAGCGCGAGAAGTTCCTCGATGGTGCGGCGAAAAAAGGGGTAGCTCACTCGATCGCCGATGCACTGTTTGATAAAATGGTTTTATTCGCAGAATATTGCTTGAGTTATGACACAAAAGTAATGACAGTTGAATATGGTGCTTTACCAATCGGTAAAATTGTCACGGAAAAAATAGCTTGTACGGTTTGGAGTGTGGATGAGAGCGGTTGTATAATTCAGCAGCCGATCGTCCAATGGCACGATCGAGGTCAACAGGAAGTATTTGAGTATCTACTAGATAATGGTAATATAATTCGGGCCACAGTAGATCATAAATTCATGACTAGCGATCGACAAATGTTGCCAATTCAAGAGATATTCGATCGCAACTTAGATTTACTACAAATCGATGAATTGTCATGACAGCTACTGGATACCTAAAACTAAATACACGACAAAAACAAGCAATATTACTTGCTTTTCAAAGTGGTGAAGAATGTCGAGCAATTCCCAAATTAGTGGGAGTCAGTGGGAGGTCTGTCTCTAGAGTTTTAGCCGAATTCGGGGTGAATACTAAGCGTAAAAATAGGTACACTCTCAATGAAAACTATTTTGACAAAATCGATACTCCTGTCAAATCTTACCTACTTGGATTAATGGCTGCTGATGGCTGTGTCACAGACAAAAATTACATAGTTTTAGAGTCTGTGGATCGAGAGTTGGTAGAACTTTCGGCTATTTTGATGGAGATGGTTGTGCATATCCCAATAAAGGTAGAAGTGGCGGAATAGTATGTATTGTTGACTCAAAAAACTTTGCAGAAGAGTTGTCTGAAGTCATGAAGATGGGATCGACAATAGCTCACAGTCATAACATAGTTTATTATTGGCGTATTTTTAGTAAAATTAATATCAAAAAATTTTACGATCTGATGTATGTATATCCCAACTTAGGATTAGCACGTAAGAAAGAAAAAATAGAACAAATATTAGGGAGTTACCATCGTGGCTAAAATTATTAGTTGTACGTCTTTAGGCACCCAATCCGTTTACGATATTGGATTAGAGAAAAATCATAATTTTCTATTAGAGAATGGCTCGATCGCATCTAACTGTTTCAATAAAAGCCATTCTACTGCTTATGCTTATGTTACTTATCAAACAGCATTCTTGAAAGCAAATTATCCGGCTGAATATATGTCGGCACTCTTGACGGCTAATAGTGGCGATCAAGATAAAGTGACTCGCTATCTGAATAATTGCGAGCAAACTTTAGATATCAAAGTCGAGCCGCCAGATATAAATCGATCGTATGTCAAATTCCGTCCGGTTGTCGATCCGGAGCGTCCCAATCGGTTGAATATTTTATTCGGATTATCGGCAATTAAAAACGTTGGTGAAGCCGCGATCGAGAATATTCTCAAGGCACGTGAGGAAGGGGGTGAATTTACATCACTTGCAGATCTGTGTCAGCGGGTTAGTTTGCAAGCTGTCAATAAGAGAACGTTAGAATCATTGATTCAATGCGGTACTTTTGACAATCTCGATCGCAATCGACGGCAATTAATTAACGATTTGGACGTAATTATACCATGGTCGCAAAGCCGCGCTAAAGAAAAAGCGATCGGACAAGGTAACTTATTCGACTTACTAGGTGATTCAAAACCGGAAGTAGGCGGCTTTGATGCGGTGCCTAAATCGCCGTTAGTGAGTGATTTTCCATCTTCGGAACGATTGCAATTCGAGCAGGAACTTTTGGGTGTATATGTTTCGGATCATCCACTCAAAAATGCTGAAAAAGCTGCCAAAAGTCACCGCCACGATTTTAAAAGAATTATCGAAATTGAAAAACCTTGCAAGGATGTTAAGTTGGTGGTAATGCTGACAGAGGTCAAAGTAGTTCAGACTAAGAAAGATAACAAGTCAATGGCGATTCTGAAGCTAACTGATATTGCGAGTAGCAAATTAGAAGCAGTCATCTTTCCAGAAGCTTATGAAAAAATCAAGGATCTGTTAATCCCAAACAGCTCGGTAATTTTGGTTGGCAAAGTCAGCCGCAAGAAAGATAATGACGAACTGCAAATGATCGTCGATGAAGCGATCGAAATTGACTATAGTGCCGTCCATAAGCCAGTAGATGAAGAGCTTGCACCTCAACATTTAGTCCTGATTGAATTACCGATTAATGTGGCGACAGATGAGATCCAATCTCAAGCCTTGAAAACAATGATTGAGGAGTATTCTAGCAATACAGTAGCAGTCAAAACACCAGTGTATGCGATCGTGCGGGGCGAAAATGGTTATCAACTAGTCCGGTTTGGCAAACAGTTTTGGGTGCAAGACTCGAATATGTTAGTAGACAGAATGCAGGCGCGCGGCTTTGATATCCAAGTCAAACAAATTAGCTTCGATCGAGATTAACGATCGGTTGAGAGAAATATCTTACAGACGATCGTCGATGGCTAGTTTATACTAGTAAAGCAGCGTACGACGATACATTAATGAAACCTTACACAGCCTCGTTAGATTCTGGTTGGCGGCACGAATTTATTCAAACCAACAACATTCGTTTGCACTGTGTCACCCAAGGTGAGGGCGAATTAGTTGTTTTACTGCATGGGTTTCCAGAATTCTGGTACTCTTGGCGGCATCAGATTCCGGCATTGGCACGTCACTTTAAGGTCGTCGTTCCCGACTTACGAGGGTATAATTATTCAGACAAGCCTGCTGATGGCTACGATCTCGATACCCTCAGCAGCGATATTCAGGGGCTAATCGCGTCACTGGGCTATGCCAAAGCACACATCGTCGGACACGACTGGGGTGGTGCAATTGCATGGCACCTAGCTCAAAAATGTCCCCAAGTACTCAATCGCTTGGCAATTCTCAATGCACCCCATCCTCAACGACTACTGCAAGAGATGGGCAGCAATCTCGATCAATTGCGGCGGAGTTGGTACATGTTGGCTTTCCAAATTCCGGGTTTACCAGAGTGGGCAATTCAGCAAAACCTCAAAGATTTTATCCTGAATGTGTTTCGCGGACAAGCTGTGCGCAAAGGAGCTTTTACGGCTGAAGATCATCAAATTTATCAGGAGGCGTTAGAGAAACCTGGTGTTTTAGGAGCGGCACTCAAGTACTATCGAAATTTACTTGCCCCTCAAAACTGGTTGCAGCAGTTAAGTAATTCGCCTTCTATTGTTACGGTACCTACTTTGATGCTCTGGGGTGAAGAAGATAGTTTTTTGAGCAATCGTTTGACGGAAGGGATGGAGCGACTCATCTCAGCACCATTTAAACTTAAGTTAATTCCCCAATGTGGACATTGGATTCAACAAGAAGTACCCCAAATTGTCAACCGCGAATTATTAGATTTTTTCCAATCTACCAGTCTTTCAGTTGTGTAAGTGAGAGTATTTAGTTGAGAGATTCAACTGAGGCTAGGGGCAATTCATAAATTGCCCTTACCCTTAGTCAAACTAAACATTAACTAAAGCTTGTGAGACATATTTATTGACTAGATTCACTAAATCTGTCGGTGTGAATGGTTTAGTCATATAGTCATCAGCACCAACCATTTTAGCCTTGAGTTTATCAAATAAACCATCGCGGCTGCTGAGCATCAGAATTGGCACATGCTTGAAACTAGGTGATTTGCGGAGGAGTTGACAGAGTTCGTAGCCATTAATATCTGGCATACTAATATCCATCAAAATTAGCATTGGATGAGTACGGATTAGCTTAGTCATCGCTTGGGCGGGTTTGAGTAAACTAATTACTTCATAGCCTTGAGCTTCGAGAGTTAATTTAACACTATTTTGGACTGTTTGACTATCATCGATACAGGCAATCAACGGACGTTCTTCATCTTGTTTTTGCCCATAAGTAGAAATCTGGGCGCTGCGGTTGCGCACCAATGGCAGCAACATGTGGCTGAGTTCTTGGACATCGATATTGAGTTGATTCGCAGTACTATAAAGACAAAGATTTTGAGTTAGCGCCGCTTGATAAGACTCGATCGCTTTAGTACTTTGAAGTTGCTGCCACAAGAGCTTATATAAACTGTCAATATTAGATAAATAGACTCTAACTAATGGCGATGTAATATGGGGACGAATTTTTTGCCATTGCCAAATTAGCTGCTTGACTGGTGCGATCGCTTGTTGAACGGAAGTTGATAAAATCAACACATCCAAATGTGCATCGAGATTAAACTCCATCTCGGCATTGCCAATAGCCATGATGTGTACGAAGGCTTCTTGCGTACTAGTAAATGCTAATTGACGCACTTGTTGCAGCGATAATCTGCCCGACTGCCATTGATGACAGATAAACTTGTAATCAGATTGACCGACCGTAAACTCACTTAAGTTAAAATCGGGATGATGGTGTCTAGTTAGATAAGTTAAGCGTTCTTTTTGCCCGACCGTACTGGTTGCAAAATGTAACTTACCATTACCAAAGTAAGCTTCCCAGGTTATTGAAGGATCTAGAGCATCTCTAATAATCAATTGCCCTGATAGTTCTTGTTTGATAATATCTTTTAATGCTTCAACAACTCTAGTCATCGCTGGTATGGATATATGTTAACTAATCTTGTCGATCTAGCACTGTTTAAATTTACCGATCGGGAATGTTTGGGATAGAAGTAGATGCCTTCTCGATCGCCAGATCGCCGTCACCAGCAGATCGCAATCGTTTAGTGACAATAAGTAAACTAGATTTGCCGGATCGGGACGATGGGAATAGTGGCAGTATTATTAGTAAATTTATGAAGATATTCGGAAAATATCTCATACACTTAATATGCCCAGGAGAAAGGCAATCTAAACATCCGCGCGATTATTGTGCCAACTTTGTAATCGCAGTAAGAGTTTTAATATTTTGAGCGATCGCTGGAGCTAGCCAATGACTACTTCGAGCGAGTCAAGAGTGGAAACATCTTGACTTTGGCGACAGTCATCACAAGTAGCTCGACATCCCAGGCAAATTCCCCGAATGAACACAATTCAACAGTGGCGACAACATCAGCAAAAACGCCATCAAATCGACCTATTGGCATCAGATTTAGATCCTGCAAAGCCGCACGACGAATTGAAATCGATACAGCATCATCAGATCCAGTTATCGCCAACAACTACTGGATCGATTCTCCAGGGGAGACGCTACGCGAACGAGTTAAGTCCTCAGCATCGCCACTGGATTTTCAATTCCAGATCGGCTCTATCACTGCTCCTGACAGCAAGTTTGGTGCTGACGGTAGGAATTGCACCCGGAAGTAGCCAAGAGCGCAAACCCAGCCGCACCATTACCGCTAGTGGCAAAGGAATTGTGACTATTCCCACTACCATCAGCCAGATCCGCCTCGCGATCGAAGTTACAGCGAAAACGCCCAATCAAGCTCAACAGGATGCCGCAAAACGTTCGACACGGGTGGTAGACTTTTTAAAAACCCAGCAGGTAGATAAGCTGCAAACAACTGGCATCAATCTCAATCCGACTTATAGTTATCCACCTAACGGTCAGCCGCAACTGACTGGATATACTGCTAGCAACAGTATCAGTTTTCAAGTGACAACCGATCGAGCGGGTGCCATTCTCGATGCGGCTGTCAGAAATGGTGCGACGCGCATCGATGGCGTGAATTTTGTCGCCAGCGATCGAGCAATTGCGACAGCCCAACTGCAAGCTCTCAAGCAAGCAACTCAAGATGCCGAACGTCAAGCTGATACTGTACTACAAACTCTCAATCTCAAGCGTCGCGAAGTAATTGGGGTACAAATTAATAGCGCCTCTACTCCCGTCCCACTACCGATGCCGATGCAAGCCAGGGCTGATATGACGGCTACCAAGCCTGCTACCCCAGTTGTAGGTGGCGAACAGCAGGTAGAAGCAGCAGTAACGTTAGATATTGGCTATTAATCGATTGATATTACCAGCCCATAATCGATCGCGGGAAACCAATAACGATCCAGGATTAGACAACTCGAAGCGATCGCCATATGTTTCAACGATCGTCCCGCCAATACCCCGATCGTCGGCATGAACTAGCGCATTGAGAGGGTGTTTGGTAGTCGAAATCAACTAAATGGCGGAGTTAATTCTTTCGTCAAACACGATCGGGGTGTAAGTTATTCATCTTAGAGCAGAGAAAGCTCTGGAGTAAGGTATTTGTACTTTATTTCAACTGTATTTGCGAGCGTTTCGGCAACCCAAATAGCCGAAGTAATCGCGCCTTCATGTAAACCATCTCCGAGATAGGCTCCAACATGGTAAGTATTTAATTCCCCATTAGTTTTGATAATCTCTTGTCGATGGTGAAAAGCCTCCACTGTATAGAATGGGGTGTGATGTTGTTGGATATGCAAAATTCGATCTGGTGCAATTAAGCTTTCGAGATTAAATGATAGGCTATATTGAGTTGGAGATGTGATGCCGCAGAGTTGATTGAGACGGGCGTTATAGCCCCAATTACCATTTTGTCGATCTGTCTCGAAGAAATCAAATTCCGAGCCTTCTTTGATGTGGTAGGGTTCGTACATCTCCATATCAGTGTGAAGTAGTGTTTGAACATGATTTCCTTGCCAAGCAGCAAACCTGTCGATCTCTTCTGGGCGGGGATCTGCAAGCAATTTGAGTACCACGTCGGGAGGGGTGGCAAATACCACCTTGTCGAATTCCAATATTTTAGCTCCAGCTAATTCAATGGTTATACCGGAGATCGATCGCCGAATTGCAGTTACCTCAACACCCAGCAAAATCTCGCCTCGAAAGCGATCGAGAATTTTCTGAATATAGGAATAAACACCACCTTTAATTCTCACCCAATCTACAAATACATCATCGCGGAGGGTAGGAATTACCAGCTCGGCGGGACAATTATCGATCGCTGTAAACGGGATCGAATAACTGTACATCGCAAATAACTTCAGCCAAATATTGCGGAGATATGGCTGTTTGAATCGATCGGCTAAAGATTGGTTGTGGAAATCGATCGCTTTCCATGATTTTGCGGCGATTAATAAGCTCGCCGAGCGGAGGTAAAATAAATTTATGCGTAAATATTCGAGGAACCGATCGATACCAGTAAAATTTCGATCGATCGCTACTTTCGATAGATAATGGGTGCCATTCTTGAGAAATAGTGCCGATCCGATATTGACTGGCTCTAGTTCTATACCTAGTTCTGCCATCAAATTCATAAAATTATGAAATGATGTCGGAAATTCTAGTACGCCATTTTCTAGGATTAAATTACAATCCGAACGATCGGGCTGGACGTTTTGATTGAGAGTCCGAATGTGCCCGCCTAGCATTGATTCTCGCTCGAATACGGTGACTTGATGTCCTTGCTTATCGAGTAAATAAGCTGTAACCATGCCGCTGGCACCACCGCCAATAATCGCAATTTTCATGGTATTTAAATCCCGATAGTATTTCCACTCTCATCTATCTTTCTAGATATTATGTAGTAAGTAGGGTGGGCAATGCCCACCATCTAGGTTTAACGCAATTTCTATCTAACAAATAGTTGCATTCAAACCCTTAATTCAAAATTTTATCTCCTGATAATCGTTGATATAATAGCGCACCAGTCCAAAAAGTCGGTGCAAAACCAGGATAACCAGATGAGGCATTGCAGAAGTAGAAGTTTTTAAGGGATGTTTCGTGATTGAGTCGATCGAGTCCCATATTTTGAGGTGTTAAACTAGAACCATAGGAGTTACCTTCTGGACAATAGCAAAAGTGTTCGTTGGTAGTTGGGCTACCAGTAATTTTGAAGACTAAATAACTGCGGAAATTAGGGATATAATCTCGTTCGATTATATCAAGAATGGATTCTAAGATTTCTGCTTTTTTATGTCGATAGGCTTTAGGAGCGTGTTGTTTTAGTTGGTTGAAATACTCATAGTTAGCTACTGTCAAAAATTCGATAATTTGGCAATCAGGAGGACAGTCACCACCATAGTTAGTTAATAAGGTGGGGGTGGTAATCGCAAAACTGGGATTGCTATAGTCATGCTCGTTATACATCCGATCGAATGCCACATTTAGATCTAAATCGCCACTGTGAAATGTATTCGATTTGCCAAAGCCATAGTCTCGCAAGTCAATTCCCTGGACGACACAGTAGGCCATGAAATTAGACGGTGAATAGTCGTAATTTAACTTGCGTTGGAGCGATCGCGAGAATTTTTCGATGCCAATTTTGGCAGCAGCTCGTTTGGGATCTATATTACAAATGACTGTATCTGCAAGATATTCGTGAGTTTCATGAGTGAGTAGATCGATTGCCTTTGCTCCCGTCACAGTCTTATCTAAGATCGAGAAATCCGTTACTTCTTGATTTAGTAATACCTCACCGCCAGCTTGAGTAATGACATCAACTAGGGCATTAATCACTCGATCGAAATGTTGGGTTGGATAAAAAGCTCCCTCTTGATAACCTGTAAACAAAATTACCCAAGCGTAGAAAGATAATCGCTCTGGCGGTAACAAGAAATCTGGCCATTGCAGGGCGAGTAATGTTTGAGCGGCTTGAGGTAGTTTGAATTTGTCAAACGCATCTTGAAGCGTACTGTTGAGGTATTGCAGCGCACGATAGACTTCGCCCAGATGTCGTAATAATTCTAATGGTTGAATCGGTGGTGATAGATATCGTAATCCAGCGCGAACCGCCTGAATCTCGTTGACAAACTGTTGACAATTTTCAGCAGCTTCGGGAAATAGAGCCGCTAGTCGCCGCGTCAATTCGGCACTATCGCTGGGAACATCGAGCTTATAATCGGGCATTCGCATTCGATCGAACCCATCTGGATTGAAGCGATTGAAAGTAATAGTTCGATCTAAATTGAGTTTTTTTAGCACCCGATTTACTGTATTTCCCTCGCCACAATCCCACACATAATGCAACTGAGCATTAAAAGTATATTTTTTCGACATTGTAAAGCTGTGCCCGAACCCCCCAGGATGTTCGTGAGCTTCTAGCACTCTCACTGTCTTACCAGCCTTAGCCATCAATGCGCCAAAGACTAATGCTGATAAACCACTGCCTACGATTAAATAGTCTGTATTGCGATTGGGATATTTTGCATATTCAATCATTTGTTTACTCCTGTATATAGCGATTTACAGAGGCGGAAATAAAGCACCGCCCTCTACAAATCGATCTCCACTGGGACTATATCTCACGTCGAACGTTCGATTACCTCTCGGCGCGGCTACGCCAACGAATCCCCATGGGTTATGTATGACTTTGTTTCCATTGAGACATCAGCCGTAAAGCCCAGATACTCAATCCGGCGGCGACAATTGCTGCCAACCATGAACCCCAAATCGGGAAAGTAACAGCCCCAAATTGAACTGGCAAATTAGTCGTTAGTCGAAATACATGCAGGAGTGCAATTACAGCAAAAATAGTTGCTGAAATGAGGAAAAATTTTTGTTCGCGCATGGTTAAATGCTCCTGAATTTAGGCAAGTTAGAAAATATAAGCTAAACAGATGTTTTCTCTGGTTCCGGCAGCACAGGCGGTTTGTTAGTAGCCGCTAGTGAGACTTTTACCAAATGGGGCAAAGCGGGAGTCGCCTTGAGCATGGTTAAAGTGAGTAACCCCGATACCATTTCTGCTTTCACCTGTTCTCGCTTGATTGTGGCTGGTAAAGGTATTACCCGTTTAAATTGACCATAATGAAACTCAGATCGAAATACACCCTTTTCAGTGGTCTTTGTTTCCTCTTGATGTTCTCCAGATAAAAAAACGGCATTTTCGCTCACTTGAATATCTAATTCTTCTGGCTTAATTCCTGGTAATTGTGCCTTTAGTAGCAGCTCTGTCTCGGTTTCCTGCAACTCGATCGCTGGAGTCCAAAGAGTTTCTTCAGCTTTAGCAAATACGCCTAAATGTGGTTGTTCGCGGGCAAGATCGTCGTATATTTTGTCCATTTGCTGACGTAAATTATTGAATTCTTTAATTAATAACATACCTATTGCTCTCTTCATCAATATTCGGTCTACTGTCGTGGATATTATTTATCCGCTGTCCATATCTATAAAGTAGCTCGATCGGTTGAGGAACTTGTGAAGAAATTGGTGCATGATGAGGCTAGAGCTTACCGATCTGTGTCACGATCGATAGTAGTATTGGGGAAATGAGCCGATGAGAATTCTGGTAGTTGAGGACGATCCGGGGATTGGGTTCCTGCTTGAAACTATTTTGGCAACCCATAAATACGCTGTGGATGTGGCAACAGATGGGCAAGCAGGCTTAGATCTCAGCGATGTTTACGAATATGATGCGATTTTGCTAGATGTCACCTTACCCAAGAAAGACGGGATAAGTGTTTGTCGAGAGATTCGGGCAAAAGGCAACACCGTCCCGATCTTGCTGCTCACCGCCCTCGATTCGGCTGCCGATCGCACCAGAGGTTTGGATGCTGGGGCTGATGATTATTTGAGCAAACCATTCGATCGAGATGAACTATTGGCTAGACTACGGGCAATATTACGCCGCAGTCATGCACCAACAGCACCGATTTTGACTTGGGGCAGTCTACAGCTCGATCCCGTTAGTACTGATGTCACCTTTGGCGATCGATTAGTCCCCGTCACGCCCAAAGAATACGCCTTATTAGAGCTATTTCTCCGCAACAGCAAGCGAGTATTTAGCTGTAATGCTATTCTCGACCATTTGTGCTCTTTCGATACGCCTGGGGAAGATGTCATTCGCACTCATATTAAAGGTTTGCGCCACAAACTCAAGCAAGTGGGAGCAGCAGCCGATTTTATCGAAACGGTATACGGTATTGGTTATCGACTCAAACCCATCGAGTCTTCTGGGGCGACGCTACTAACTGATACGTGGGAGAAATTTAAGGGACAAGTTCACGAGCAAGTCGCGATCTTAGAGCAGCTTGCAGTGAGATTTTTCAACCAAGATCTTCAGTCCGATTGGCAAGCGATTGGCAAAAATATCGCCCACTCACTTACTGGCTCGTTGGGGACATTTGGCTTTTCTCTAAGTTCGGAATTAGCGCGTCAAATTGAAAAATTACTCGGTAGCGATCGAGATTTAACAACGGCACAAGGGCAATTATTACTTTCACTCGTCACAGCTTTGCGAGAAGAACTCGATCGACCAATTGTTACTACAGATCTACACAGTTTTACACCCGATCTAACAACAGATATTCTCTTAGTATCGGCAGATCGAGATCTCAATTGCAAAATCCAATCGATGGCGACCGATTTTCGTTCCGTTCGCGTTGGCGATAGCCTGCCGTTAGGCGCAGCGTCTGCCTCAGCAGAAAGGCTACGCCAACGCGGCTGGAACGTTCAAATTGTGCCAACCATCGCTGCTGCAAGATCCCAACTACATCGAGATCGTACCCGCAGTATTTTACTAACTGAGGCTGAGAGCGAGCAGACAGAAGCAGTGTTAGGCTTATTAGTTGAAATCAATAGACAAGTGCCGTTAGTCCCAGTAATCGCTCTCACCAATCCCGATCGGCTAGATCCAATCGTACAGCATTTGGGAAATTGGACTAGTGTTTGCCCTACTAAAATCGCCGATCTGATGGAATCGATCGATCGGGCGATCGCTGAGGCAGAATCAGCTCAAACTCATGTATTAGTAGTCGATGACGATCTCAAGATTTTGGCGATTTTACACGCATTATTATTGCCTTGGGGCTTTAAGATTACTACCCTAGCTGATTCTCAGAAATTCTGGGAGATCTTGCCGATGTGTAAGCCAGATCTATTAATTTTAGATGTCGAAATGCCGATCGTCAGTGGCTTGGATTTATGTAAATCAATTCGCGATCGAGCCGAGTATGCTAATTTACCAATTATCTTTCTGACCGCCCACACCGAACCAACATTAATTCAACAAGTTTTTGCGATCGGAGCTGATGATTTCGTCACCAAGCCAGTCATCGGGCCAGAAATTATTGCACGGATTACTAATTTAATGGAGCGTCAGCAGATACAGAAATTAAAGTCCGCTCAATGGCAACGAATCGATGCCGAGCGAGTGAAATTGGCAACTAAAGCGAAAATTCAAGCAGCATTGATGGCAATTAATGCTGCTGTGTCAGCCGATAATACGCTCCAGGCTCGGCAAAGTCGTCCAATTTTAGAACAGGTCGATATACTATGCAAATTACTGCTCGATCCAGACTAGAACCGAGTAGTAGTTATGAGAAATAATTCTCAGAATTTAAATTCCATCTGGAATCAAAACATAAAAAATAATATAAGGCTTGACGGGAAAACTTCTCAAACCTTCTAGCAATCGATCGTTTGAGATGTCATGGCATTTCTTCCCATTACGGCTGCACCATCTATTATAAAGTCTTCACAGCCTAGATTCTGGTTGAAAATTCGTCAGGTTTCCTTCCCAGTTGGCGATCGCTGGGAGGGAAGATCGAAATAGTATCGAGCTTGCTTTGCATAGCAATTCGATCGAGCTTAGTATAGACGTAGGAAGTACTTTAATTGTGAGCGTGTATGCCAAGTACTGTTGGTCTGTTACAGAATTTACCAAGCTTGGCTTCGATCGTCGTTGGCGGAGCCTCTCCTTTGGGGAATCGGCAACCATTGACGGTAGATCCTGACATGCTAGTGATCGAAGTTATTTCGTTGATGAGTCGGGCGAAAGGAGCTAACTGCCTGTTGCCAGCCGAGCTTGCGCTCGGATCGGCTAGTCCAGGATCGCAATCTCCGATCGAGAATAATACCCCACATGAGAGTGCGGTATTAGTTTTAGACAGCGATCGATTGGTGGGCATTTTTACCGAACGCGATTTAGTGAAGATCGCCGCCAGTCAGCGCAGTCTCCAAGGCTTGAAAGTGAGGGAGGTGATGATTACCGAGCTGCACACCATAGTACTCTCAGATCGCCATACAGTGATGAATGCGTTGACGATCTTTCAACAGCATCAAATCCGCCATTTACCGATCCTCAACGATCGCCAGCAACTCATTGGGATGGTCACGCCAGAGCATATTCGCCAGATTTTGCAGCCAGTCAACCTGTTGAAATTTCGCTCCATCGCGGAGGGCATGACGAGTGAAGTAGTTCAGGCAACTCCAAATGTGACGATCTTGCAAATCGCCCAGATGATGACCGCGCAAAATGTGAGTTCGATCGTCATTGTGGACGATTCTCCAAAGGAGAGGCTCCGCCAACGACAACCGTTGCACCCAGTCGGAATTATTACCGAACAGGATATCGTCCAGTTTCAGACACTCGAACTCGATCTAGAGCGGTTGGTGGTCGGATCGGTGATGAGTAGCCCCTTGTTTTGCTTGCAGCCATCAGATTCATTATGGTCTGCCCAGCAAATTATGGAATCCAAACAGGTTCGGCGATTGGTAATTACCAACGATCTCGGCGAGCTAGTCGGCATCCTTACCCAGTCTAACCTGCTGCAATTACTCGATCCGTTGGAAATGCTGTACATGCTGGAGCAATTGCAACAGCAGACGATCGATCGAGCGGCAGAATTAGAGCAGAGCAATCATGAATTGCGACTGGAAGTAATTAGAAGACAACAGACTGAAGATGAGCTAGAACTGCGAGTGCAAGAGCGCACCGTCGAATTGAACCTGCAATCGCAGCAACTCCAAGCCGAGATCGTCAAGCATGAGTTTCAGAAATACGCGCTCGATCGATCGGCCATTGTTGCTGCCACCGATTTACATGGCACGATTATTTCTGTCAATGAAAAATTTTGTGAAATTTCTCAATATTCATCAGATGAGTTAATCGGTAAAACCCATCGAACGATTAATTCTGGCTACCATCCACCCGAATTCTTTCGAGATTTGTGGGCAGTAATTACTAGCGGACGAGTCTGGAGTGGTGAAATCAAAAATCGTGCTAAGGATGGTAGTTATTACTGGGTAGCGACAACGATCGTGCCCTGTTTAGACGAGTGCGGTCAACCGTTTCAGTATTTATCGATTCGGTTTGATATCACCAGTCGCAAGCAAGCTGAAGCATCGCTGCAAGATAGCGAACGGAAGTTTCGGGCAATTTTTGATAATACCTTCCAACTGATGGGCTTGCTCGATCCGGCTGGGACGGTCATCGAAATTAACCGTACCGCGCTAGATGCGATCGCAGTGACACTAGATGATGTTGTCGGACAGGCATTTTGGACGACTCCGTGGTGGACTCACTACCCCGATGTTCAAGTTCGACTACAACAAGCGATCGTTCAGGCGGCGACAGGTCGAGTTGTGAGATTTGAAGCCCCATCTGTTTTAGCGGATGGTACTCACTTTTGGGTCGATTTTTCGCTCAGCCCGATCTTCGATGTCGCTGGCAAAGTCGTGATGCTGATCCCAGAGGGGCGCGATATTACCGATCGCAAGCAGATTGAAACAGAACTACAAGAGAGTCGATCCCGCTATCGCGCACTCGTAACATCGGCTCCTGTCGGCATCTTTCAAACCGATGTTGAGGGCAAGTGTCTATTTATCAATCAGCAATGTTTAGAACTAATCGGATCGACCCTAGCTGAAGCTCTGGGAGACGGCTGGGCAAACACGCTCCATCCTGACGATCGAGCATCGATTTATGCTCAGTGGCATACTGCCGTGCAAACCCAGCAGGAATTTGCCTCGGAGCATCGATTTGTGACCCCCCAAGGAAGTGTAAACTGGGTCTTTGTCAAGGCAATCGGCATTTATGAGGAATCCGGCAATTTGACTGGCTATATCGGCACGATGATGGATATCACGGAGCGCAAAGCCGCAGAGCAAAGAATCCAAGAGCAAGCTGCCTTACTAAATATTGCGACAGATGCGATTATCGTGCGAGATTTGGATGGTCAGATTCAATTCTGGAACAATAGTGCTGAGTCTATTTATGGATGGACAGCCGCAGAAGCAGTGGGGCACAAGACAATGGAAATGTTTTATACAGATGTCTCACCAGAGGTTACAATTGCCGCTCAGACAGTGCGGCAACAGGGCGCGTGGCAAGGTGAATTACGCAAGCTAACTAAAAGTGGGAAGGAAGTAATCGCCGAAAGTCGGTGGACGCTGGTACGGGATGAGGCGGGGAATCCTCGCTCGATTCTGAGTGTCGATACCGACATCACCGAGAAAAAACAATTAGAGCAGCAGTTCCTCCGCGCTCAACGGTTAGAGAGTTTGGGTAGTCTCGCCAGTGGGATCGCCCACGATTTGAATAATGTCCTTACGCCGATTGTCGGTGCGGCGCAGCTTCTACCGATGACACTGCCTAATGTGGACGATCGCAATCGCCGACTATTGAATATGCTAGTCGAAAGTTCCAAACGCGGCAGCGGTTTGGTGAAGCAAATTCTCACCTTTGCACGGGGGCTAGATGGCGAGCGCACGACGATTCAGGTGCGGCATATTTTAACCGAACTGATTAGTATCGCCAGGCAGACTTTTCCCAAATCGATCGAGATTCAGGTTAATAATGCTAGTGAAGATCTGTGGCTGGTAAATGTCGATGCCACTCAGATCCATCAAGTGCTGATGAATCTATTTGTCAATGCGCGGGATGCGATGCCCAATGGCGGTAGCCTGACGGCGAGTTCGGAAAATATGGTTATCGATGCCGATTATGCCCAGATCCATCTCCAGTCACTAGCGGGAGCATATATCCTGATTAGTATTGCCGATACGGGCATGGGGATGACTGGTGAAATACTCGATCGGATCTTCGAGCCGTTTTTTACTACCAAAGAGACGGGGACGGGCTTGGGACTATCGACAGTTCGGGGTATCGTCAAAGCGCATGGAGGCGCGATCGAGGTAGAAAGTCAGATCGGGCGCGGTACTTGTTTTAAAATCTATCTACCCGCGATTTATAGTAAAGAAGCCGAATCTTCAGCCGCAGCAGCGGATTCATTCGACGGAAAGGGACAGTTGGTATTAGTGGTAGACGATGAGAGCGCGATTCGGGAAATTGTCAAAGAGTCGCTAGAGACTTACAATTACCGCGCGATGCTAGCTAGCGATGGCATCGAAGCGATCGATCTCTACTCCCAAAACCATCGCAGTATTGCCATCGTCCTCATCGATATGATGATGCCTCATCTCGATACTCGATCGACAATTCTGGCTCTACAGCAGATTAACCCCCAAGTTCAAATTGTGGTAATGAGCGGTTCTGTTGTCAATTTAGCAGCGATGGTCGATACGCAACAAGTGAGCGCATTTCTCACCAAGCCATTTACCACCGCAAACATGCTCCAAACGTTAGAAAGTATTCAAAATTAATGTCGAGATTTAAAGCCAATAATCATCGTATGTAAGGTGAGATAAATTCGCTCTTCAGTAATTTTTTGGAGCAGTGACGAGCGCTTTAATTGAGCGTAGAGATCTCGTTTGACTCGTGCCATTCCAAAAGTAATTCCCCTAGTAGCTAATTCATCATATAACTCCTCCAGCATATCCATCGCCGTAATATCAATTTCGACGATCGCTTCGGTATTGAGGACAAACCATTCTACAGGCGTAACTTCTAATTCGATCGCGCTCATTGCCCGAGACTTAAAATCTTCCGCATTAGCAAAACATAACGGCGCATCATAACGATAAATTACTAACCCTGGAATTGTCGTTGCACCTTCCCAATCGTCGATATCGTGCAGTCCTGGCAGATTTGGTACCGTTCCTTGGACGGCATCATGGGGATGTGCCAATCGCGATAATAATTCGATCGCCGATAACCCAACTGCGATCGCCACACCCGCTAAAATATCGGTAACTAACACGCCGCAAGTAGTAATAATTGCTAGGAAAAACTCACTGCGGCGAAATCGATATAGCCGCAAAAATTCAGATATTTCAATCAATTTAAACGCTGCAAAAATCACGATCGCACCCAACGCCGCTTTCGGAAATAGCGATAAAACTGGACGCAACCACAGCAGCACCGAAATTACTACTCCCATCGCTACTAGCGAGAAAAGCTGAGTTTTGCTACCCAAACTATCCCCAATTACCGTGCGAGAGCCACTACTACTGACTGGAAATCCCTGCACCAATCCCGCCCCCAAATTCGCTACTCCCAGCGCAAGTAATTCTTGGTTGGCATCGATCTTATCGTGATGACGCGCGGCAAACGATCGAGCAGTCAAGACATTATCTGAATAACCGACGATCGCAATCCCCAGAGCGGAGGCTAGCAGGGTTGGGAGCTGTGCGGGAAAGCTAGGAACGACAAATTGGGGCAAACCTGCCGGAATTGCGCCTACAACCGCAATACCGCGCCCCTGGAGATCGAAGAGCGCGACAGCAGCAGTACCGATGAGTACTGCTAGTAGCGGTGCAGGAGCTGTGGGGAAACGATGTCCGATCGCTACTAGAAATCCGAATACCAATCCAGCTAAAATGAGGGTCGGCAAATGGATCGAGTCGATCTGCTGAATAAATTCGCTCACTTGCTCGAATACCGTGGTGCCGGGAATTGAAATTCCGCTAATTTTGCCCAATTGTCCGGCAATCATAATTACCGCGACACCTGCCATATAGCCAATCAGAATCGGCTTCGAGAGCAAATTTGCCAGAAATCCCAATCTAGCAACATACCCGACACAGCAAACTCCCCCCACCAAGATTGCCAGCGTAGCCGTCAGCACCCCGTAATTACTCCCGTCCGCCAGCAGTAGCGGCGAAATCGCCGCCGCCGTCATCACCGCAGTAGTTGATTCTGGCCCCACCGAGAGTTGGCGCGACGAGCCAAATAAGGCATATCCAAACATCGCAGGCAGGATCGTCCATAGTCCGACGACAGGCGCAACACCCACCAATTCCCCATACGCCATACATTGCGGAATCAGATAAGCCGCAACGGTAATACCTGCCAGCAGATCTCCCCGCCACCACGATTTCTGATAGCCCAATAACTGGCGCAAACCAGGAAATTTGAGCAAAAGTCTCTGTTGCATTTTCGTTGCTATGGCATAATTCCAAACGGTTCCATCTAGTGATACCAATTTAAATTGGTATGACGACAGATTAACTCCTCCCCTTATGAAGGGGAGGTTGGGTGGGGTAAAGATCTGTCGCTTTAATTCTTTAAATTGGTATGAGATTGAGATAGGGGCAATTCATGAGTTGCCCCTACCTCAATCTCACTATCCACTATCCACTTCATACTGCTGGTAACTGAATCACAAGCGTCGAACAAGGTGCGTGATGTAAAACATAATTGCTAGTGCTACCCAACCAGATTTCACTCAACATCGATTTCTGATTTCGTCCCATCACAATTGCACCCGCCGACCAACTTTTGGCGACTTCACAAATCATCCGACCTGCATCACCCAAGTTTTGAGAAATCTCCGCGTCGATGCCAAGCTCTTTTGCTTGCTTGGCATAACCCTGGAGATGTTCGAGTCCTTGGCGTTCGGACTCTTTCCATTCCTTAGTATATTGTTCGATCGCTACATCATTGACGATCGGAAACATCCCACCAACTAATGGACTAAAACTAGTCGATGTCAACGGACTCATGACATGTAAAAGTAACACTTTAGCACCGAGTTTTTCTGCCAAAGTCAATCCCGACCCTAAGACTATTTGGGATTCAGCAGAGTTACCAATTGCGATTAAGATTTTGTCAAACATTTTGGTTTTTCCTCATTAATAATATCAAGGTCAATGTCTCATTAATATCGCGTACAGCTAGCTTGCGAGTGTTGGTAACTGAATCACCATGACCGAGCAAGCTGCATGATGTAAAACATAGTTGCTAGTGCTACCAAGAAAAACTTCACTCAACATCGATTTCTGATTTCGCCCCATCACAATTGCATCCGCCGACCAATTTTTGGCGGCTTCACAAATTAGCGGCCCAGAGTCACCGTAGTTCTGCAAAATCTCGGCTCTAATATTACCCTCTTTTGCCCGCTTTGTATAAACCTGAAGCCGTTCGATCCCCAAGCGTTCGTATTCTTTCCATGCCTTGGTGTATCGATCGATCTCCACCTCGTTTATCATCGGTAGAATCCCACCCACTAATGGACTAGGCATATTACTCAAACCGTGCGGCACTAGTGGATTGAGGACGTGTAAAAGTAGCAGCTCGGCATCAAGCTTCTGAGCTAGTGCCAACCCTGCGGTAAAGATTTGCTCCGAATCAGGGAGATCGCCAATTGCAACTAAGATTTTTTGCAACATTTAGACCGTACCTCATCAACAACTAATCTAATTTTACACCAGTATTATCGATCGCCATATAAATTTTAATATAATTAAAAAATTTAATCCGATTGTTAAATATTGACAACTTTCTCAGCTTGTAGATCTATAATAGAATTATACTTATACTGACCGATTGCATTCAGCTTCTCGATTTTTAAATGGTGAAGGATTACCAGTAAGATCTATTGGTAGTAATATCAGCTTGACTAGACGATTAAATATGTCGAATGAAACTATCTCAAATACTAGCTCAATTATTAGTTGAATATACCGATCGACCATTGCCATTATCGGTAGTCCTAAAACAAGTAGGAAATAGTGGATTTGGGACGATCGCGGGGATCTTAACCATGCCCATGCTCATTCCGCTCCCTATCCCCTTACCCGGATTTTCGGCATTAGTTGGAATTGGGATTATCCTGGTCGGCTGTCAATTGGCATTAGGCTACGAAAAACCATACTTACCGCAGCGAATTGCGCGAATCGAACTATCGCCTGCGGCTTCTGGGAAATTACTCAAAAATATCAATCGGTTACTTAAACCATTAGAAAAGATGTCCAGACATCGATTTTCACGGTTTAGTAATAATGAGTGGGGATGTCGAATTACGGGAGCTTGTTTGGCTTGGGATGCGCTATTGATGTCGCTACCGTTACCAATCCCACTTACAAATCTCGTCCCAGCTTACGCAAT
>NZ_JANMZA010000620.1:0-5007 GCF_031382685.1 Chamaesiphon sp. OTE_8_metabat_110
TCGTGTCCTCCTCATTAATGTTGCTACTGCTGCATTGAAGAAAAAATTATGCTATTAAGTTGCCATCTGGCATCGGAGTATTTAACTACAAAAACTTCGATGTCAGATGGCAACTAAAATAACTATTCGGTAAATTTATAATGCGAATTTATTAACTTTCATCCTAGACTGAAATTGTGAGGATGTCGTGAGGAAAACATATCTTAATCTATATATTCTTGCAAGCAATTATCTTAATATTTATTTCGTTATTTCTTAGAATATTGCAATTTTATTTACTACTCTTGATTGAAATTATCAAATCAGTCTATAGACATATAGACTGATTTTAGCTCGAATTTTCGATGAGATTTCAGTCTAAAGGAATAGACAAAAACTAAAAACCATACAAAAAATCTCCCAATATGAATATGAGGAGAAATTTGCTTGGAATATAATTTGAGCTAATTAAACTATATTTTCCAGATGGAAAGCTACAATCCGATCGAAATTCGTCCCCGTTTACTTTCAACGGAAGGAATAGACTCCAGACTCACGCCAATTAATTGAGCAACTCGAACAGCGGAAGTGATGGCTCCACCATGTAAACCATCACCAAGATATGCTCCCGCATGGTAAGTGTGATTCTCACCATTAGTCGCGACCACTTCATCGCGGTATCGAAAAGATTCCGTCGTATATAAAGGAGTGTGATGTGCTTGGGTATGAATAATTTGCTCTGGTGCAATTAATTCTTCTAGTTGGAATGATAGGAAATAATGCTGTGGTGATGAGATGCCACAAAGTTGATTGAGATAGCCGTTATACCCCCAGTGGGTAACAGTTTGAAAGAAATCAAATTCTGAGGGTTTATGGATGTCAAATCGATCGTACATCGCAGCATCTTTATGAACTATGCTAGTAATATGGTTAGCTTTCCAATTAGCAAACCGTTTGGTTTCAGCGGTAGTTGGATCGGCTAAAAGTGCCATTACTTGGTCTGGAGGCGTGGCAAATACAACTCGATCGAATTCCCGCATTTCACCTGTACACATCATTATTTTGACACCGCCAGGACTTCGCAAAATCCGATCGATCTCCACACCCAATACAATCTTTCCCTGAAATCGCTCTAGAATTTTTTCAATATAAGTATACACACCACCTTTCACCCGCACCCAGTTAGTTGAAATGTAGGCACGTAACATTGGTATCGCTAATTCTGCCGGAAAATCATCAATTAGTTCAAACGGAATTGAGTAACTATACATTGCTAGCAATTTCAGCCAAGTATCGCGAGCACTTGGATTATTTAGGTATTCCGAAAGTGGGAGACCTGCTAGATTTTGGAGATTTGCAAGTTGGATTCTCAACCATAAGCTAGCAGAACGCGCATAAAGGGTATCAAAGCGTAAATGTTCGATGAGGCGGTGAATACCTAAGAAGTTGTTGTTGGTGGTAACTGACGATAAAAAGCGATCGCCACTATTAAAAAACATCCCCGAACCAACACTCACAGGCTCTAGTTCGACATCTAATTCTGTCATCAATGCGATAAAATCTGTAAACGCAGTCGGAAATTCCAGCACCCCACCCTCAAGAATTTCTGTGCAATCCAATCGATCCGGCTTAACGTTTTTATTCAGCGTCCGAATATGTCCGCCTAAAATGGGTTGTCGTTCAAATACGGTGACATGATGCCCTTGTTTATCGAGCAGATAAGCTGATACCATCCCACTAGCTCCACCACCAATTACCGCAATTTTCATGTGTTAACCTCTTATGTAAAAAATCCCATCCTCGGAAGAGTTGGGTAAAAATCCCCTCCCGGGAGCGACGTTTTTATGTCTAGGGTTCCCCCCGAATAAAAAAACGTCAAGACAGCGAAAAGTGCGGGAACAGGGGTTCCCCCAAGTCGAGCACCTTTTCAAGACAGGGGTGCCCGTAGGGTGGGGTGGGTAGATTTACGCATCAAACAGACTCATGTGTTCCGGCTATTCAACCGCCCAAAATCGCATCCCCAGACAATCGTTGATACAACAACGCCCCCGTCCAAATTGTCGGTGCAAAACCTGGATAACCCGATGAAGCATTACAGAAGTAAAACTTGTCTAGTGAAGTTTCATGATTCAATCGCCCCAAACCCATATTGCGCGGAGTCAAAATCGAGCCGTAGGAATTCCCTTCAGGACACCAACAATAGCGTTCGTTAGTAGTCGGACTACCTGTAATCTCAAACACCAGATGCTTCCGAAAATTCGGCACATAATGTTTTTCGACCACATCGAGAATCGCATCTAAAATCTCTTGCTTTTTCTGCCTGTAAGCCTTGGGATCGCTATCGCGTAATTGCTTAAAGTAGGCATAGTTAGCAACAGTCAGAAATTCAACAATCTGACAATCTGCCGGACAATCTCGACTCGCCTCTGTCAATAAAGTGGGCGTGGTGATGGCAAAACTTGGATTAGAATAGTCATGTCGATCGTACATTTGGGCAAACGCTTCATTCAGGCTTTCGTGCCCCGTATGTGAGACATTCCACTTCCCAAATCCATAGTCGCGTAAGTCGATATCTTTGACAACGCAATAAACCATGTAGTTAGATGCCGAATATTCATAGTCGAGTTTTTTGCGTACAGCTTTAGAAAACTTGTCTAACCCGATCGTTTTTGCAGCTCGTTGAGGGTCGATATTACAGATTACCGTATCGCCCGTGAATTCTGCACTTTGATGAGTGGTGAGATTCGTTGCCTCAACTCCCATCACGGTTTTATTTACGACCCGAAAATTCGTGACTTCATGGTTGAGTAATACTTGTCCACCATTTGATTCGATGACTTTTACAAAAGAATTAATTACAGATTCAAAATGCTGCGTTGGGTAAAATGCTCCTGCTTGATAACCTCTAAATAATGCCACCCACGCAAAGAAAGAAAGTTGGTTGGGCGGTAGTAAAAAATCCAGCCATTGCAGGGCTAAAAGGGTCTGTGCGGCTTGGGGAAGCTGGAATTTATCAAATACATCCTGAAGGGTACTGTTGATGTTAGAGACAGTACTGAACGCCGCCTGGGGATGCTTGAGTAGTTCGATCGGTTTCAGTGGTGGTGCAACTATTTTCAAGCCTACACCAGTCTTCTCGACCTCATTTACAAATTGACGAATGTTGTGAACATGGTCGGGAAACAACGCAGATAATCGATCGATTAATACTTCTGGATCTGAAGGAGTATCCATTTCATAACCAGGCATTCGCATGTGGTCGAAACCATCAGGATCGTATCTTTCAAAGGTTACTTCCCGATCTAATCCTAGTTTTTTGAGTACCTTATTAACTGTTTGTCCTTCACCACAGTCCCAGACATAGTGAAATTGAGCGTTAAACGTATACTTTTTAGCCATTGTAAACGTATGCCCAAATCCACCTGGATGCTCGTGAGCTTCGAGGATTTGGACGGTTTTACCAGCATTTGCCATCAAAGCACCAAAGGTCAATGCGGATAAACCACTGCCGATAATCAGATAATCTGGCTGCATAGAACAGTTCCTCGAATCGTAAACATTAGTTATTTTTAGATAGATCGATTAGAAAAAGACTTTTCAAATTGCAAGCAATATTCTTCTCAATTTATAGCCCATTTTCCTTTAGTTTTCGGACAGTAATCCGTACAATCAACTGCTTGCTCAGTCATTACGGCTACTGGATGAAGAGCACATTTAAGAAAGTGATTATCGTTAAAATATTGACAACGAGAGCAGATAATTTTAGAAGGCAACTTGACGCTGAAAGAATGTTGCTTGCGGCTGCAAATGCAAGCATAAATTAACCCGCCTGTTGAAAGTATTACCAAGCTAACGATAACTCCCCATGAGACGACAGGCTGCACCAAGGGGGAAGCTGTATCCAGATTATCCATTCTTCGCTGGCTGGGCAAAAGTGAATTAGATGTCTCGATGACATTATTAGAGGCTTTGGGCATGAGCGTCGATCTTGCTGGCATTTGCATTTTTTCTCTCGAATCTAAAATTTATTGACGACTGCTCACACCATCAGTCGTGCGCCCACTCATTTCTCCCGATTCAATCTGATAAATCGACATAACTTCCGCACGTCCCCAGGAGTCAGTCCAAGTTCGATTAATTGCCGGAGAAAGGGTAGCATCACGCTGTTTGGCAATTTCGATTACTCGTTCTATCTCTGGTTTCGCTGTCAGATGTTTGGCTCGACCCATCACAATTGCACTCCGCCAATGTTCGGGACTATGTAACTCTTCAACCTGCAAACAAACATCAGGATCTGCGTCCATGTCATGAGTCTTCATCCCAACTGTTGTAAATAGGTAAATATTGCTATTTTCGAGATAATAGTGCATCGGCATTACACAAGGTTTGCCTTCATGGATGAAGCCCAGATGACCATACCCTACTTTATGTAGCAATTCGTGGATTTCGTCCTGTCCCATTTCATCGATATCTAACATGATTTTTCTCCTAAAATGTAACTAAACTGTAATATTCAATCGTAATAATTTGTGTTCTACTTCTGCTGAATCACCATGACCGAGCAAGGTGCATGATGCAAGACATAGTTGCTAGTGCTACCTAAAAAAATCTCACTCAACATCGATTTTTGGTTACGTCCCATCACGATTACATCCGCCGCATAGTTTTTTGCTGTTTCACAAATTGTGCGTCCGGCATCTCCCATATTTTGATAGATCTCGGCTTTAATATTTCTTGCTGTAGCCTCTCTTGCATAGGATTCTAACCGTGCCATTCCCTGCTGTTCGCGATCTTGTAGTTCTTTCTGGTATTGTTGGATTACCATCGTTCATCATCGGATAACTACCACCCATAAATGGATTACTGACTGCCTCAAAACCATTTTGAAAGAGATTGAGGACATGTAAGATCGAGATCTGGGCACCATATTTCTCGGCAAGTGTGAGTCCAGATGTAAAAACTTCTGCGGACTCTGGTGAGTCACCAGTTGCAATTAAGATTTTTTGTAGCACTCAGATTCATTTGCCT
>NZ_JANMZA010000645.1:0-2755 GCF_031382685.1 Chamaesiphon sp. OTE_8_metabat_110
GACTTTTAATGTACGATTCATACCTAAATTAGGCCATTTTCATCTATGCTCTCACCTAAAGCCTAAAGCCTAGAGCCTAAAAGCCTAGAGCCTAAAAGCCTATTCCATGCCGAGCGCCTCGATCGTAAAAAATATCTGCCGATAAAAAACAGTATTTTTGAGCTTTTGGGCGACTAAGGCTGCTTGATGCAGGATGACTTTGGCAGTATCTGGATGCCCCATATGGTAGAGAGCCAGTCCTTCTGCGTACAAGCCAGTTTCATCGCGCTTGGCTAAGCAGTCAATGATTTGAGCTTGAGTTGCTTGGGCGAGGTGAAAATCATCAGTGGCTTTAGCTTCGTTTTTGAGATCGTGATGTAATAAGCCGCGATGGTAGAGAGCGCAAATAAAGCTAGGCTTAATCTCAATCACCTTCGTAAAACTAAAAATAGCTTCTTGTTTAAAGCCAGATAATGATTGGACTACACCCAATAAATAATTACCAGGCACCGAATTTCGATCGAGCGCTCGCACCCGTTCGCAGTCACTCATTACCGCTGGATATTCACCATGCCGAAAGTAAATCCAACTGCGTTGAATATAGGCGTTGATATCCTGGGGATCGATCTGAACTAACCGATGATAGTCGGCTAAAGCCGCATGAAGATTACCAACTTCAGTATTGATTACCCCGCGCTGATAATGGGCACTCACTAGCTGCGGATCGAAGCGGATTGCTTGATTGCACTGAATTAGGGCGCGCGGATAATCACCGCGATTGATATAAATATCTGCCCGATTGGCATAGGCTTGAGCCATCTGCGGCTCGATCTCGATCGCCCGATCGTAGTCTGCCATTGCGTTAGTATAGTCGCCTAATTGTTGGCGAATCCGTCCGCGCCTGCGGTATAAAATTGCCATATTATCTGCTAGTGCGATCGCGCAGTCGAGATCGATCGCTGCTTGCTCTAGATTACCTAGTCTTTCGTAGCAAATCCCCCGATAATAATGAGCGTAAAAATCATCGCTACGGAGATTGAGATACTGATTGAAATTAAAGATTGCTAGTTGGTAATTACCCATTTGAAAATGAGCGCGGGAATTCAACCATCTAGCGGAAATATCATTGGGCTGGCGCTCCAGAATAAATTTACAATCTCCTAAAATGCCAGCATCATCGCCAATTTTTTTATTAATCAGCGCCCGAGAGTGAAAGAACTCCAGATTTTCGGGATCGTGCTGAATGGCGCGACTGCAAGCAACTAAAGCCGCTTGATACTCGCCCAGTTGATAGTAAACTCGTGCCAGTCCCCCATCAGCAATAGCAAACGCCGGACTAAGCTTGAGTGCAAGCTGGTAGTCAGCTTGGGCTTGACGATAATCTCTCAGTTCCAGCCAGGAGTTACCCCGAGCGCAATAAGCCAACACAAAGTTCGGAGCGAGCGCAATAGCTTGAGTGTAAGCCGCAATCGCCCGCTCGTGCTCGCCCCTAAATGCTCGATCGTTACCCTGTTGGTACAATTTTTGGACTTGGTTATCGACCTGGTGCTTGGGTAAATCTAGCGTTTGTGTAGATGTCAAATTGATTTGAGAGTCCGACATAAATGGTAAGTTTGTCAAGATTGCTTCAGTAACATCCAAGTTGTCATCGCCAAAAAGATGTTTACCTTGAGCTGGGGGAACTTAATTTAACAAAGATTAGACGCGCTCGACACTAGGTCGTCTGACTAGCTAGATTGTCAGTTCGATCGCCGTCTATTTGCACTAGACTGCGATCGATCCGACTAAATCGTATACACAGCAGTACTTATAGACAAGGATAGAGTGACTGTTCTTCTATTATTCCCCGTTATTCACAACTTATATCTACTACAGACATACTTTTATCTACCATTTTAAAATGTGTCAATTCGTAACTTACGAGCAGACAATTAATATTAGTTACTAGAATTACAAACACATATTACTACTTAAAATTCATAATCGGGGTTGCCTACCTGAAAGACGCTCAAACCCAGACCACGCCACATTCTACAGACCTTCGGTCGATCGTCGATAACGCCAATTACATTGTAGCGATCGCGAATGTGAAAATAGTAAAGTTCTGACTTGAGAATGTCATCGGGACGCTGGTCGTTAGCCGCGCGCATCAACAGCTCTTTGTAGTTAATATTGTGTTGTTTCAGCCAAGCAACAGTCAGATCGTAGCAGACACTCGATCGACCCGACAAGAGAATAATATGTGTATCTCGTCCTAATTTCTCGATTGTCGTCGCGACAACGGAATTAACTGCATCTTCATTCACCCGATCCCACGCAAATGGCGATCGCGTATGATTGATAGCTAAGGTACCATCGATATCTACCAAATAGCAGTTTGGTAGCTGCGGATCGTCGCTAGGTGGTGTCTCCGGTCGATCTAAATAATCGTAATACATCTGCTCGATTGCCTGTTGTCCGACCGAATTCGATCGTAACAAATCGCGCCGGATACATTCAGCTAATGACACATCTGTGAAGTCACGAACGCTCAATTCGGCTTGATATTTAGTCGCTAATTCAGTTGCTCGTCGCAAATGAACTGGGTTGAGATTGGTATCCGACCAAATTACCGAATAACCTTGCTCGAAGTAATATTCTGTCAGTAAATCGCGGACTTTAATAATCCGTTTTTCGCGTTTATTCGTACCGCTCAGTTGAAGTCTGAGGTCGTCTTTACAGAGATTAGCAGTCTCAGGATACTTTTGGATATACTCTTTTGCCCAAGTTGTTTTAC
>NZ_JANMZA010000648.1:0-5266 GCF_031382685.1 Chamaesiphon sp. OTE_8_metabat_110
GCACTAAAATTTATGCCCTCAGTACTAAGTGGATGAGCTTGAAACTGTGGGATACTGGAAATTACCCCTTCCCCAGATTCGGTAAAGCTTTGTATAGTATGAGTAGACAAGATCGACATGACCGATCGTAACTAGAGAGTCAGAGATTTGTGTTCCAACATTTCAAGCAGGACTTAAAAAATGATTTGATCGCTGGGTTGCTAGTGGCGATTCCACTCGCTACGACCATCTGGTTGTCGATTAATGTGGCGACGTGGGTCGTTAATTTTTTGACTCGCATCCCCAAGCAGATCGCACCGTTTGATGGCTTGGATCCAGTTCTAGTCTACTTGTTGAATTTATTAGTCGGCTTAGTAGCACCGCTGTTAATCATCCTGTTAATTGGCTTGATGGCGCGGAATATTGCGGGCAAGTGGCTCTTGGATGTCGGCGAACGGTTATTACAAGCCATTCCCTTAGCTGGTGCGGTTTACAAAACACTCAAGCAACTCTTAGAGACGCTGCTGCGCGACTCCGGCAACAAATTCCGCCGCGTCGTATTGGTAGAATATCCGCGTCGAGGAATTTGGGCGCTAGCTTTTGTGACGGGCACGCTCGATAGTGAGATTCAGTCCCAAATGCCTCCAGGCATGTTAAATCTGTTTATTCCAACGACACCCAATCCCGCTACTGGCTGGTATGCAGTGGTAAACGAAAATGATGTGCTAGATTTGGCAATGTCGATCGAGGACGCATTTAAAGTCGTGATTTCGGGTGGGATTGTCAATCCGAGTAATGTGGCTGTAGCCGCCCTCGATCGAGCCTCAGAGCCGATCGTTGCCCCGATGATTAGTACCTTACCGACGCCGTTGCTCGATTCTCCAGAGGAGATGGCTCTTCGCCAACGGGAGGAGCAATCCTAATCGTCACTCATAGCTCCCTTCCCAGTGACAAATTGCGGAGTTCGTCCCGCCTTTGTTTCCACGGCTCGGGGAACCCGATCCGACGACCATGGAACGAACCCAAGTTAGACATCTAGTATGGATAGTGGATAGTGGATAGTGGATAGTGGATAGTGGATAGTGGATAGTGAATTGCAAATGTCTATTTTTTGGGTGGGAAGTGAGTAGCTCGTAATGGATCTGTATCTGAAGATAGCCACCCAGATTAAAAGTTTTTTTGATGCCACTGCAATCGTCCCTCTAGCAATAGAGGGACGAATTTTGCGCATTGAAGTGCAAGTTCCGCACCTAGAACCCTTACACTGGCTAGCACGGCAAACAGCAGCTAGCAAAACTTATTGGTCGGACCGTCACGGTCGATTTACGATGGCGGGGATTGGGACTTTGGATGTGGTAGCAGGGGATCTGCCGATTAGTTATCCGGCTGTGTTCGATCGATTGAGACAAAAATTATCCCCACTTTTCCCCCGAGTTCGCTACTACGGCGGCATTGGTTTCAGTCAAAATCGCCAGATCGATCCGAGCTGGAAATCATTTGGCAACTATCGCTTTGTGGTGCCGAGATTTGAAATCTGGATGGATGAAAGTGGGACTTTTTTTGCTTGTAATTTTTTCGGTACGCCGGATGTGGCACATTGGGAGCGAGAATTAGCGCAAATCTTAGTTGAGTTGCGCCGAGTCGATCTAACTCAGCTACCAGTCACCGTCGCAACACCCGTCCAAATCGCTCGCGTCGATACTCCCGACCGCTACCAGTGGCAACAAAATATTAACTTAGCACTGGCGAAATTTACCGACCGCCAGCTCGAAAAAATCGTCTTGGCACGAAAATCGACGCTGCTATTTGCCAGCGATCTCCAGCCCCAAATTCTCTTACTATTACTCCAACCGCATAACTACCCCAGCTATCATTTTTGCTTTCAGACCGACCCTCAGACGGCTTTTATCGGTACCTCTCCCGAACGACTGTATTATCGCCACGATCGATTATTAGCAACTGAAGCAATCGCGGGTACGCGCCAGCGGGGCACATCTGGCGAACTGGATCGACAGTTGAGTGATGAATTACGCAACTCACCCAAAGACATTCACGAGCATCAATTAGTCGTAAATAATTTACGAGCAATCTTAGCCCAAATCTGCGATGCCGTGACGATCGAGCCGTCAGCCAGTATTCTCAAACTCAACAAGGTGCAACATTTATATACCCAATGTCAAGGCATCCTCACCGCCGAACTAACTGATGCCCAGATCCTACCACTGCTCCATCCCACCCCCGCAGTAGGGGGTTTCCCCCGTCCCCAAGCCTTAAAACTAATTCACGAATTAGAACCCTTCGAGCGCGGTTGGTATGCGGCACCTGTCGGTTGGGTCGGGTATGATGATACGGAATTTGCCGTGGCAATTCGATCGGGACTAGTTACTGGCGATCGGTTATTATTATTTGCAGGTGCGGGGATCGTTACTGGCTCCCAATCGGCACAAGAATGGCTGGAAGTCGAAAACAAAATTCGCCACTTTACCGATTTATTTACCCCACCCCATCCCCCGACAATTACAGCGAATCGATCGCATATCGAGCAATAAGCATGGTGAATTTTGCCCGCTCTAACTCGGATAACTGCTCCCAAGCTAAGGGTCTGACAATGTTATCGGGTTCGTCAACGCCAGGATTGCACCGCATGGCATAAGCGTAAGGACGCGCCATCACCAACAGATCGTCAGTCGCCCAATTTGATAGCAAATCGCCTACCGCTTTGACTAGTTGCTCGACTGGCTCTAGGTTACTAGTCGCTAGTGCGCCGACATTGGCCGCAATCTGCGCGAGCCACTGCTGGGGTACTCGGGTACCAAATCGCTCGCTGATGGCGGCTAGGGGACTGACTGGAGCCGCGCTGGTAGTGTCCCAACATGACTGGATCTGCGTAAAAAAAGCGCTAGATCGATCGGCAATCTCCGCTTCCGACCAATCATCTAAATTAAACTGACTATCGGTTTGGGTATAATAGTCCGCAGTGTCTGGGTCGGCTGGATTCCATGGATACTCAGTAGTAGTAGCTGCAAGGAGGCAATCCATTAATTCAGCTTCAGATAATTTGTCGCGGTCGTAGGGTTGAGAATTGAATGACATGATTGCGCTCCTTGTCTGTACGACGGGGTTTAATAATTAATATATTAATATATGTAAGCAGCCTGCGAATTGCTCGGAACTTTTTCAGTGGAAAGTCTTCTAAGTTCAATTGAGGTCTGTGATTGACTACATTTGACAATAACCTCATTCCGTAAAGGTGGAAAATTTAGCGGCGATCGACCTATCGCCATTGCATCGAGTCTACCAACTCGATCGAGGGCGATAAATCATTCGATCGAGTGACGTTGTAGTTGATTTAACGTCAGTTCGGGATCGGAAAAGCCTAGAGACTGAAGTCTCTGCTCATGATGCGAAGTCCGCCTGCGCGGACTAAAGATTCAGTCCGCGCAGGCGGACTTGGCACCACTAGCCCCGATTTTAATCGGTGGCTAGCTCTAGACCATGTAGGCAGGTGGCTGGACGTTGAAATTAGCGAGCATCGCTGGGGCGATTTTGGTGGTGGAGATCGTGCCGCCATCAGTGGCAACTGGGTTGCTGGGATCGAAGACGAGCAAAATTCCTTCAGGAATATGATAGGCATAAGAGCCGGATTCGTCTTCGATGTCGATGATGCCGAGTCCTACATCACTGAGGGTTTGCACGCGACCGTCGAGTAAAACTGTTAATTGCGATCGATCGGGATTTTCGACTTGAAAGAAGATTTGAAAAACATTGTTACCTAAGTCAGTTACTTCTACTGGCGCACCGTCGATCGATAACTTCCGCAGATTGGCACGAGCGACATCCACAACGGCATCATCGATGACGACCATATACATCGGCACCATCGCACGACGCGGTTGCCATTGACTGGGACTGACCCCAATGGCGGTCATAAATTTGCTTAAGTCGGTAATGAGTAATTGAGTCTTCACGGATGTAGATCGATCGACAGCGGCTTGACCCATACTGCTGGCGATTAGTAGCGTATAATCTTGATTGCTGGTGACAAAGGCGAGCAATTTGGCTAGCTGACGATCGGCTTCAGCCATTGTAAAATCAATTTCGGCATTGTAAGTAGCGTGCCACTCTGGGGTTAGTTCCAGATCTTGGAAATCATCAGGATACTTAGCTGGCCAATAGCGGTGCATCGATGATGCCACATGATTGGTAAAAAATGTCGATAAATCTGGCTTGTGGCGATCGAGCTGCTGCATGAATAGGTCGAAAGCTAGCTGCATTTGCGATGTCCGTCGCCGCACGACGCGGCTGGGCCAGATCTTTTCGGAGACGATTTGTTTGGCAAGTCGGTAGGCGGTGTCTAGTTTGACGCCCAATTGTGGCGCTTTGGTCAAAAATGGTAATGCGGCTTTAATGTTCAAGCCTTTATTGACATTCCGACCCGATGAATCCACCATTTTGAGATTAAAATCTTGAAAACAGGTCAGCGCATCGGGAAAGCATTCCGAACCATTGGCAAAGGTATCGGGGACATAAAAGGCATACCGCGAGATGTCTGCGGGCAACGGGTATGTATGCAGCGACCCAAATACACCGACCTTCACGCCAGCGCGTGCTAGCAATTCTGTATAGTTAGGATACTCTTGATTTATTTCTGCTAAATCTTGGCCGAAATTTTGGATGGTATGTTTTTCATTAGTAACGCCGCGATGCAAAGTCGGCCAAGTAATCCAGGGTGATAAGTGACCTTTATCTTCAGTTACGGTTTCATATACCGCACTTTGCCGCAAGATTTGGGCGAGTGCCGACTGCGGATTTGCAGTGGTGTAGTCTACTAAAACTCTGCGCGGTACTTCGTTGAGTTCGTAAAAGACCACTTTTTTGCCATGAATCATTTTGGTACTCCAGAATACGACTGCGGGCTAATTCTCATGGATATCTCGGCTCGATCGCCAGCCAATTACATCATAATATGTCAAACTGGTAAACCATTAGACTTCCTGCAAGAGTTAGCAGTTAGGCTTTAGGCTTTAGGTTTTAGGCTTTAGGGGAAACTCGACTGACACATAAGGCTGCGTGTAAAAGTTAGGATGGGAAAATAAAGCAGCCCTAATGTGCCCAACACTTTCACTGCGATTTATCATTTTTTATGATTAACGTCAGTTCGGGTTAAGCGGCGGAGGGTAAAACCCACTCGAATCCAAGAGAAGGCTTCTTAGGTTGGTGGCAATATGCAATCAACCCGCATAAAACGTTAGTACAAAAATTAATAGGACTACGATGGCGAGAATGT
>NZ_JANMZA010000667.1:0-8440 GCF_031382685.1 Chamaesiphon sp. OTE_8_metabat_110
AAGTGCCGATCGCCAAAACTATACCGAACTAGGCATTCGATCGACGATTGCCAAGCCATTTAGTCCGTTAGAATTGGCACAACAAATTGCTACTACTTTGGGTTGGAAACTGTAGAGATTCAGCTATTACTAAAACAAAGCAAAAATGAAGATTTTGGTAGTTGAAGACGATCCAGTAGTGGCTGAGGCGTTGAAAATCACGCTAGGCGATCTCAATTATGCGGTGGAAGTGGCTGAAGATGGGCAAGCGGGGTGGGAATTTGTCGAAGCATTCGATTACGATCTGTTGTTGTTAGATGCAGTGTTGCCAAAGCTTGACGGGGTGAGTCTGTGTCGCCAGATCCGATCGCGCGGCTATGTGATGCCGATTTTACTGCTAACGAGTAAGGATAGCAGACAAGATCGGGCGATCGGCTTGGATGCTGGTGCAGATGATTATGTCGTCAAACCCTTCGATTGTGAGGAGTTATCCGCACGGATTCGGGCGCTGTTGCGGCGGGGGAACGATCGAATGCAACCCGTATTGACGTGGAATCAGCTCACGCTCGATCCGCGCAACTATGAGGTGATTTACCAAGATCGCCTGCTCAATCTCACGCCCAAAGAATACGCGCTACTAGAATTATTTTTGCGGTATCGGCGGCGGCTGTTTAGTTGCGGCGCGATTTTGGAGCATTTGTGGACGTTTGAAGATACGCCGAGCGAAGAGGCGGTACGCACGCATATTAAGGGACTCAGACACAAGCTCAAGGCGGCGGGTGCGCCTGCGGATTTCATTGAGACTGTCTATGGGACTGGCTATCGCCTCAAATGGGGCGATCTGGACACGCCAATACCAGCACCGCAGCAACACCAATTGAGTACGGAAGATGTTCGAGGTAGCGACGATCGGCATGATGTTGTAGCTCCAGCAGTTGTCAGTCAACCACCGCCAGTAGTAAACGATTCGCTGCAATTTCTGACGGAGATTTGGAACCGACATCACGCTCGAATGCTCGATCGCGTTGCGGCAATCGAGCGAGTGGTTATCGCCAGCGCCGATGGTGTTCTAGATGCGGAAATCTTGCGGGAGGCTTGGAATTGCGCCCACACTCTGGCTGGAGCTTTGGGCACATTTGGGTTGATGCTCGGTTCCCAAGTTGCCAAAGAAATCGAATTATTGCTTAAGGAAAATCCCGAATTAACTCCAGCCCAAATTGCGCTGGTACAAAGTGGTGTCATCCAATTGCGACAAGAGATCGCCAGTAAAGTACCCGCAACTGAGCCGCCACCGCTCTCGCTAGCTCCCACGCCCGCGCCCTGGCTGCTGGCGATCGCCACCGATCGGGATCTAATCTCAGCCTTGCAATCGACACCGAGTAATTTCGAGACGATCGTCGCA
Organism: Chamaesiphon sp. OTE_8_metabat_110; assembly: GCF_031382685.1. Lineage (NCBI taxonomy): Bacteria > Bacillati > Cyanobacteriota > Cyanophyceae > Gomontiellales > Chamaesiphonaceae > Chamaesiphon > Chamaesiphon sp. OTE_8_metabat_110. The sequence continues at coordinate 1,382 of NZ_JANMZA010000667.1, forward strand.
ACGGATCTAATTCCCAGCCAGTTGGATCGATCGCCGCAGGCAATTATTCTCGATTTGGATTGTTTTTCCCCGATCGCTGACGGGTTGAGTGCTTTATCCGAACTGGAGCGAGACTATCCACAGATTCCCGTCATAGTTTTGAGTCGATCGCACCCTCACTCGATCGCACCCTCACAGCGGGAAATGTCGGCAATCCGCCATCGCACTCCCTCAGCGGCGATCTCACAGCACGCTCGTCTCAATCCACTTGCAGAAACCGCCATAGTCAGTGCCGAGCAGAGTATCGAGGTTGCCCCTGAAGACACTCAGCAGCTCCACCATCGCATCGAAGTTGCGCGCAGGGGTGCGAGGTTATTTCTCACCAAACCGCTGCTGGCAGCGCAGATTTTTGGGGCTGTCGATCGATTGCACCAAGCACGGACGACTCAAGTCAGAGTGACGATCGTCGATGACGATCCGCTCTTGCTCGAAGGTGTCAGCGCACTCCTAGCACGACGGGGGACAATCGTCACGACGCTATCCGAACCCAGTCGCTTTTGGGAGGTATTGGAGGCTTCTGCTCCCGATTTACTGATTCTCGATTTGGACATGCCCACCTATGACGGGATCGAACTCTGTCGCGCAGTACGCACCGATCCGGCGTGGGAAACTCTGCCGATTTTATTCTTGACGTCTCACACTGCGACAATTGCTAGCGATCTCGTTTTTGCTGCTGGTGCGGATGATTTTGTCGCCAAATCCGCGATCGAATCTACGCTAGTCACCCGGATTGTCAATCGTCTCAAGCGAAGTGGCATCTATCGGCATTAGATGGGAGTGGGGAGATGGGAGATGGGAGATGGGGATAAGAGGTAAGAGGTAAGAGGTAATGGGTAATCAGTGTTAGGCGGAGATTGTGAGATAGTTTGGTTGTGAATTAATGCGATCGAGCCAGGATAGAATTGCGGGAAATTGACTTAGATTGAAGTTACCTTCGGCGGCGACATGAGTATAGGCATATAGGGCGATATCGGCGATCGAATACCGATCGTTTACGAAGTATTTATGCTGCTCTAAATGTTTTTCCATCACTCGCAACGCTGCGTATCCAAGTTCTTGTTTTTGAGCGATCTCGTCGCGTTTTTGCTCGGTGATGTTCGCGATCGACATCCAAAAGCGGACGGTGGCAATATTTGGCTCGTGACTATATTGCTCGAAGCATAACCATTGCATTACCTGGGAGCGTTCCCACCGATCGACTGGCAAAAAGTCCGTACCGTCGGCAAGATAGTAAATAATCGCATTTGACTCGCTTAAATACTGTCCTGGTTGAATTTCTAATACTGGTATTTTGCCGACTGGATTCATCATCAAAAATTCAGCAGTGCGACTCTCACCTTTGAGAATATCCACCGGGATGCGTTGATAAGCTATGCCCAATTGATTCAGCAACAATCGAATTTTATAACAATTACCTGACGAGGCATATTCATATAATTTGAGCATTTTAATCAGTAATTATTAATTGCTCTTACCGGGCTACAGTCGAAGTCTTAATGATTAATTAAGTATATCTGCATACTTATTTTAACCACTGGAAATTGCCTGTAGCCCTTGTGGTGGGCACTGCCCACCCTACTACTTATTACTTTATTACCTGACTAATATCAATTATCAATTATCAATTAATTTAACTATCGAATAAAACGGTTGTCATATAATTTTCCGCCCATTCTGTACCGAAGGCTTTTTCTAATACGCGGCGGGTTTTGGCGTTTTGTTGTTGGTTGGTGGAATAGTAATTTTGGGCGGTGACGATTTCGGCGCGTTCTGTCTTACTGACAGGAATGGCTTGGGCGGCTTGTTGACAGTGGATCGTCAGCATCGCGGTGACTCGCTCGAAAAACCACTGCTCTTCTTCGGGCGTAGATGGGCGCACGAAGAAGCAAAATTCTGAAAAAATATCTGCCCAGGCGGGTAACTCGCGGGGTTGGCTGAAGGTATGGGTGGGGAGTTGGTGGAGGGGGATGCGATAGTTGTCGGGTAATACCCGGCGCGCATTTAGCGGCGATAAGTCGGCAATTGCGGCGCTGATTTGCCCGCGCCCAGCGACGATATCCGAGCCAAACATCGGTAGGGCATATTCAGGATGGGGGAACATCACACAGTGCAGGATATCTAAATTCGGCCCGACTTGCGCGAGTTCGAGATGAAGTTTGCGAAATTGTGGGGTTTGGTAGCACTTATTTTCGATGACTAGCTTTTCTCCTTCCAATCGCCCTTCGACATATCCCAATTCGGAGGGGAGATCGTAGGGGGATAGATCTAAGTATTGCGCCCAAATAGTTTCGATCGCATTGGCGAGTTGCTCGATCAGTGCGTGTTGGCGCGATCGTAGTGACTGGGTGCTAGTTTCCATCATAAAATAAGAGCCGATCCAAATTGTGATATCTCCCGATCTGCGGCGATGCAGCTAAAATCTGTAAATTGAGATCGGCGCAGTTTAGTTACTTAAAAAACAACCCCTCTCTAACAAATGTTAACAGCATCAGCTAAATAGCCTAGCAAAACTTCATGTTTATTTAGACCTACCAGACATCAAGTAGCGATCGAAATTAGTTTCGGAGCAACCACTTTTGGCTATTAAGTCTTAGCACGACACCAGAAACGAGCAAATCGAGGGTGATTTTACGTTCGTCGATGAGGAAGGGTTCGAGCGTACTAGCGATCGTGCCGAGATCGATACAGGAGAGCGCGCGTTGTCCTTGAATATTATCGTCGAAAAAGTAGACGTTAAATTGACGCTTGCCGCCGTTCCAGCGCCCGATGACTTGACTGCACTCCGGCTCATTTTCTAAGCCCTTGATGGCGATTTTCGATCGCTCCAGAGTGACTTGTAGATCGGTGATGCCCTGAGCTGCCAAAGCTTGAGTGAGGGCGGGTAAATAATCTCGATCGATAAAGTCCGCAAAGGGTTTTGCTTCGACGGCGGGGGGCTTTTCTTTTTTGGGAGCAGCAGTTTTTTCTGCCCCAGTGGGTGCAGCAGCATCGGTGGCACCTGGAGCGGGTTTCGCTTTTTTCCCGGCGGCTGGTGGCGCTTGCTTTTCTGAGGATTCTTCTACCATATCGATCGATTACACTGCTGTTGGGGAAATCTTCTTTTCAATTTTACCTTAACCGTTGGTTCGGGGATTGGGGATAGGGTATAGGGGATAGGGGATAGGGATAAGAGGTAAGAGGTAAGAGGTAAGAGGTAATTATAGAGAGTTGGCGACAAAATTCCAGATTGCTACGGTGATAAAGCCGACGGTGATGGCAAAGCCGAGCAAGCCGATGATGAGTAAACCGATGAATAATTTGTCGGTTTTGGCTGGGGTGGTTGCGGGTAATTGGACGTGATTTTCGACAATTTGCATGTTGCGGGTGTTGGCTTTGGAAAATACATCAAAAATATCGCCCACGACTGGCACTGAGCCAGCTACTGTATCGATGAGCAGATTTCCCACCATCTGCATCAATGCTTTGCGAGGCAAACCCATGCGGGCGGCTTCGACAATAATATAGCCAGACAATGCCGCACTAACGGTATCGCCGCCACCAGGAATCAAACCCAAAATCGGATCTAAGCCAATCCGCTGCTTGGTACCCGGTATCACAATCGCTCCATCGAGTAATTTGCTCAACTGCCGTATTCTTTTCAATTTTGGGGCATGAACTAAATGGGGTTCGGGAGTCATGTTGGTATTTTGGTTGCTGGTGCCGTCCATAACTGAGTAGCTTGGGAATGTTGATGGAACAAGTAGTGCAACTGCTATTTTACCGGATCGGTATTCGTTCGGGGTGCGATCGCCAGAGTCAAAGGTGGTGAATCCACTATTCACTATTAACTATTCACTATCCACTAAAGATTAATATTTAAAGTTATTTAACAAACTTATGGAACAAAGGTCGCGTGAGATTGTATCTTGGGGTGCAATATCGTCTATGTCAAATTTATGTTTGCCGATCCGCGAGATTATCAGATCTGTTTTTTAGCTACCTTTCTAGGATTGGGGCTGATGACTAGAGATTGGTCGGTTAGACCGGAATTAATTGTGAGTGTCCTCGTCAGTTGTGGTGTAACGCAGCTAGTACTTACAAGTCTATTTAAGCCTACCGAAAATTCGGTATTGGCACTCAAAAGTGCCCTGATTACTGGCTTAGGTTTGTCGTTATTATTACGTGCCGATCGAGTCAGTACGATGATTTTAGCTGGGAGTTTGGCGATCGCGAGTAAGTTTATCTTTACGACAGCAGACAAGCATTGGTTTAATCCAGCTAACTTCGGCATAATTATCGCGCTCATTTTCACGCCAAATGCTTGGGTTTCACCCGGACAATGGGGTGCCGATTGGTGGTATTTACTATTATTTATTGGCTTGGGTGGGATCGTCCTGCAACGGGTCGGTAGATGGGATACGAGCGTGGCTTTTTTGGGATCTTATACATTGTTAGAAGTTGCCAGAAATATTTGGCTGGGGTGGACGTGGGATGTCTCGCTGCATAAGTTAATGAGTGGATCGCTGCTCCTATTTACGCTGTTTATGATTACCGATCCGCGATCGATTCCCAATGCTCGATCGGCTCGAATCGTCTGGGCGATCGCGATCGCATTATTAGCTTTTATCCTCCGCAATTATTTCTATATAAACGAGGCAATATTTATTGCTTTATTTACCCTATCACCACTCACAATATTATTCGATAAATACTGGGTAGCACCTCAATTTACTTGGCAACTGAATCAAATCAAGCCTATTCAATAACTTAATAATTGCTACAAGAATAATCTGTCAACGTGTCATCCACTATCCACTATCCACTATCCACCATGAGTATATCCCGAATCATTATTAGCTTCTGTCTTGCCTGTATTCTCGTCCTCAGTTTTGCGACTAAAGCGATCGCATTTTGTGGCTTTTATGTCGGCGGTGCAAATGCTCAGTTATTTAATAAAGCTTCTCAAGTAATCATCGCCCGTAATGGCGATCGAACGATCCTGACGATGGCAAATGATTTTCAAGGAGCTGTTAAAGACTTTGCAATGGTTGTCCCCGTCCCAGTCGCCATTAAAAGAGAACAAGTTCACGTCGGAAAACGTACCACCGTTGAGAAATTAGATGCTTTTAGTCAACCGCGATTGGTCGAATATTTCGATCCCAATCCTTGCGATGTAGAGCGTCAACGTGAGTCAGACGTGCCGGAAAGTAGTACGGCACTACCTCCTTCACCTCGAAGAACTAGCAAGCCACAAGGTAGAGATTTAGGCGTCACAGTTGAAGATACTTTTAAAGTAAATGAATATGAAATTGTGATTCTCAGTGCGAAAGAGTCTAACGGTTTAGAAACTTGGCTGCGTCAAAATGGCTATAATATTCCCAAAGGTGCGAGTGAATTGTTGAGTCCATATATCAAGCAAAAACTAAAATTCTTCGTCGCCAAAATCGATATGAAAGAATTTGACAAATCTGGCTTTCAAGTATTGCGTCCGCTTCAGATTGCCTATGAATCACCGAAGTTTATGCTGCCGATCCGCTTGGGGATGATTAACTCTCGCGGCGAACAGGATTTAGTTGTCTATATACTTTCACCGAAAGGGCAAGTAGAACTAACAAATTACCGGACAGTGAAAGTACCAACCGATAAAGCAATTCCTGAATATATTAAGTCAGAGTTTGGAAATTTTTATCAAGCAACATTTCAAAAAGTCTACGAGCGCGAGCAGAAAAAAGTTGCTTTCTTAGAATATGCCTGGAATGTCTCGAATTGCGATCCTTGTTCGAGCGATCCACCAACAGCGACAGAGTTAAAAGAAGCTGGTGTATTTTGGGAAAGTAATGGCAATATGCCGCAGCGCCGCCGAGCCGCAGGAGCCACGTTTATCACTCGCTTACACGTTCGCTATACCCGCGATAAGTTTCCTGAAGATTTGATGTTTCAAGAAACTGGTAATCAGGAGAATTTTCAGGGTCGTTACGTGATGAATCACCCGTTTAAAGGTAATCTCAGTTGCGAAGCTGGGAAAAAATATCAGCAGACGCTGCGTCCCCGATTGGAGCAAGAAGCAAGTACTTTAGCCAATCTGACTGGCTGGAGTATTCGCGATATCAATAGTAAGATTGACTTCTCGATCGCTCAACCGAAAAAAACCACGCAAAATACTCAGTTTTGGCGGAATGTTTGGGACGATAATACCGCTAAGTAGGGTTGATGGGTGGGTGTCGGGGATCTACCCACCCCGCCTTTCGAGGATGGGAGTATTAGTGAGTAGCGAAGATCTACCCACCCCGCCCTTCGGGCACCCCTCCGAGGAGGGGATTTTTTTAACAACCGCTACAGCGGTTGTTATGGAGGCCTGAAAATTTGTCTACATGGACTCGATCTCATCCGATAACCTTCGATCGGTAAATCCCCTCCTCGGAGGGGTGCCCAACGGGCGGGGTGGGTGAATCTCCGCTACCAGCCAACTAAAACCGTGGAGATTCAATCTCAGTCTACACCGTCGATCGGGGCGAAGCCTTGGCGTTGGATATTTTCAGTTACCGTGCGGGGATCGAGGAATTGGAGGAGGTAATCGGGGCCTCCCGCTTTGGAGCCGACTCCCGATAGTTTATAGCCGCCAAAGGGTTGCCGTGCCACGATCGCGCCTGTGATAGTACGATTGATGTAGAGATTTCCTACTTCAAATTCTACTTTGGCTCGATCGATATGGGAAGGGGTGCGCGAGTAGAGTCCGCCAGTGAGGGCGAAGTTGGTGCCATTGGCGATCTCTAAGGCTCGATCGAAGTCAGCAGCTTTCATTACCGATAATACGGGGCCGAAAATCTCTTCCTGAGCGAGGCTAGATTGCGGTTCGACATCGGTGAAGATGACTGGCCCGACGAAATAACCTAATTCTGGAGCAGGCAGTTCTAGGGCGATTTTAGCGATTGATTTGCCTTGGGCGATCGTATCGCGAATCCGTTGCTGGGCGGCAGCATCGATGACTGGCCCCACCTTCGTACTCGGATCGGCAGCAATGCCGACATTTAACGATGCGGT
>NZ_JANMZA010000042.1:0-9196 GCF_031382685.1 Chamaesiphon sp. OTE_8_metabat_110
TAGCTTTGTTAAGTAGGTAGGCGCAATTATTTATAAGATATATTGTGCCTGAAACATAGTTGGTGGGCAGTGCCCACCCTACTATCTATCTCCCACCTCTCACCTCCCATCTCCCATCTCCCACCTCCCATCTGCATACCAGATTTGATTAAAATAAGTTGCACGACCTTGACACCCATAGCAGATCGTCTCTAGATTCAGTGAATGTAGGGTTAAGCGAGGGATATTTATGGGTGACGCAAAACGGCGGCAACAAAGTGGACAAGTAGAATCAAAACGGATTGTCTCATGGTTGCCGCTGACGATCTCGCAATCGTCAGAATTTGTCCGCGTGAGCACCCAATTTGCGTGGATTGGGATTGGGTTGCTGGTGCTGGGGTGGCTGACAGTGCGGCTGATTGGGCCAACTTTTGGCTGGTGGCAACTCGTGGGTTAGACGGCGGCTAAGTACGGTAATTAGGGTAGCGATCGCTGCCGACAGCACTAGTTGTTCGATGTCATAATAAATATAGACTCTTGTCTAGATACATCCCCTTTCTCTAGTTTTGATGTCGCAGGAGAACAGCTCCGCCCCAGATTTGATATGAATTCTTCAGAACAAGCCTTAACTCGATCGTACACTCAAGAAGATGTCCAGCAGATTCTCAATATCGCTCTGGCGCAACATCCCGATGCAGATACGGAATTGTCCTACGCTCAGCTATTAGAAATCGCTGAAGAATTGCGGATCGAACCGGGTACGCTCAAACTCGCTGAAACCAAATGGTTGACTCAGCAAGGTAATAGCGTCAAGCTCCAAGAATTCGATAACTACCGTCGATCGAAACTAGAAGCTAAATTTGGTAAATATGCGATTACGAATACTTGTCTAGTCGCGCTGAACTTTTTGACGGGATTTGGCGTACCGTGGTCTTTATACGTGCTGATCTTTTGGGGAATGGGCGTCGGGTTAGATGCCTGGAAATTATTCTATCAGCGTCAAGGACAAGCCTACGATCGCGCCTTCGGAAATTGGCAGCGCAAACAAAAGATTCACAAGTCGATTACGGGCTTAATCGATAAATTAGTGTAATATGTCACCCAATCGGAGCGCAGACAGACAGTGGCAACAATGGTTGTGGCTATTAATCTGGACGCTTCTGGGTGCTGGTTTAAGATTTGCGAATTTAGAGGGCAAGCCACCGTGGGCGGATGAGTTTCGGACGCTAGTATTGACGGTGGGTAATAGTTTCAAGTCGGTGCCACTCAATCGAGTCATCGATATTCAGACATTACTAGCGCCCCTAATTCCCCATCCCCAAGTAGTACTAAGTAAAATTATCGAGCGCGTCTCGATCGAAGATCGGCAGCCGCCGATTTACTTTGGCTTAGCAGCTTTGTGGATGCAGTTATTTCCCCCTCATGGTGGCTTAGTCAGCCTGTGGGGTGCTAGGGCTTTACCCGCGCTAATCGGCACTCTGACGATTCCCTGCGGGTATATTTGGAGTTATCTGACATTTGGAACGCGCCCAGAAGATGCGCCGACAGCTAGATCGATCGCCAATTTTACGGCGGCGATGCTGGCTGTCTCGCCGTATGGGGTATTTATCGCCCAAGAAGCGCGCCACTATAGTTTAGCGAGCTTGTGGACGATCGTCTCGATTAATTGTCTGGCGATCGCCTGTCGGCATCTGGTAAGCCGCCAAAATTTACCACTCTGGCCGATCGCCGTTTGGGTGAGTGCGAATATTTTGGGGATGGGAACGCATTACTTATTTGGGATTGCCCTCATCGCCCAAGCAATTACTCTGGGGATTGTCTGGCGGTGGCAGGCTCATCAGGCGCAACTGCCTAATGCGGCACTCGCACGCAGGCGAGTACCACCGACGTGGCGGCGATTGGCAGTAGCCATCTCAACTACCACTGCTGGCGCGGCTTTCTGGCTGTGGTTGTTTGTGGCTAATGTCGATCGGACGGTTCCGGGCTGGATCGACAATCCACCGCATAAACTCATCGAAGTCTTCAATCCCTTTTTTCAAATTCTCGGGGCGGCGATCTCGATGCTGTCACTACTATTAGTAGAAGTGACAGAGTTACCACCGATTACGACGCTCTCAGATAGTCCGATCGATCTGAATATCCCGATCGTGATTTTGTCGGCAATTTTGATGCTGATCTTTTTTGTGTGGGTAACGCCACTACTCGATCGCGGCGTGCGAAGTCAGTGGCGACAACCACAATTCCAAGTTGAGACGATCGCGATCTTGTGGTTTACAGCCAGCGCCCTGGGGTTATATTTGACGCTACCCTGGCTGACTGGCATCGATATTACACGGGGGGCGCGGTATCACTTTGTCTATTTCCCCAGCCTGATGATGCTCCTCGGCTTGGGATTGGCGAGTTGTTGGCGCAGTAAACCGTCGCTTGCCAAATGGGTATCGGGCAAACAAGCCGTGACGATCGTTATCCTGATGGGAGTCATCAGTAGTGCGATCGTCGCTAGCAATTACGGCTACCACAAATATTATCGCCCCGAACAGATCGTCCCGATAATTGGGCAATCGGCACCGATTCCCGTCTTAATTGCGACGACACATAATAGTTTGATTCAAGTTGGCGAGATGATGGGACTAGCTTGGGAAATGCAGCACCCAGAATGGCAGCAGCTAGCGGCGAAGACGCAGTTTCTTTTGGCTCGTCAAGCTCAGAAATTTTGCGAGCGCGATTGTGCTGCTACTAAGCTGTTGGGCGAAATAATTGCTCGACAGTCTCGATCGATCGATCTGTGGCTGATTAATTTTAATGCGCCCAGTAATTTACCACCTACTTGCGTGCGATCCAAACAGTTTACGCGGGGAGTCTACGGGTATCAATACCAGCTCTATCACTGTCGTCCACCACTGAATGATGCTACATCTTAGGATAGTGGATAGTGAATAGTGGATAGTGGATAGTGCTAATTGCTGGGATCGAGCGAGAGCCAGATCCGTATTTGTGCTGAGCGATTGGCGCGAGCGCTATATGTTTTTAATTCCGATTCGATCGCTGTAATTATCTGTGAGAGACAGATCGAGCGTTAGTCATTGCGGTGAGAAGTAATCGATCGAGATATTATTTGGCAAGATTTCGGGAAAGTGGATTTACCGATCTGTAGTTATCGGTACGAACGCACGAGACACAAACTACACACCCAGTTAACACCGTAGAAACACAGATTAGAGTTTAGATTAAATCTCGAACCTTTACGGAATTAACCAACCAAGATTTGTAGTCTGTAGTGTTAGTAAATCACTATTCATCACTTATAGGAAATCCATCATGAACTTCAAATCTATTCTCGTTGTTGGTTTAAGCTTCGTTACCATCGGTTTATCTCTCCCCGCTCACGCTGATGATACTGCGACTGTCATCAATAGCTCCCAGGATGCGATCGTCACTGGTACTGATAACCAGACGACTCAAGTCAACGTTACTTCAGTTGAGAACAGCTCGCGCGGTCGTCGCACTTCCGGCAACACTGGCACTGCTGTTACCAACCGTCAAGGGGCAGACGTGCAAGGTAGCTTCAACGATACTACTCAAATCAATGGCGCTCAAGTTACCAACCGTCGTAACAGTCGTTAAGCCCATCCCTGCGGTTATCTAGCACTTCAATCGATAACCGCAAATCTACTCCCTGCGACATCCACATTACTGAACTTTTCTACTCATAGGAACAAAATCATGAACTTCAAATCTATCCTCGTTGTCGGTTTAAGCTTCGTTACCATCGGTTTATCTTTGCCCGCTCATGCTGATGATACTGCGACTGTAGTCAATAGCTCACAGGACGCGATCGTCACTGGTGTTGGTAACGGTACGGCTCAAGTCAACGTTACTTCAGTTGACAACTACCAAAGTGGTCGTCGTAGCTCCGGTAACACTGGTACTGCTGTTACCAACCGTCAAGGTGCTGACGTTCAAGGTCGCTTCAATGACACTACTCAAATCAATGCGACCGAAGTTACTAACTTCAAGCGCGGCACTCGTTAATAGTTACAACGATCGGATCTGCACTTTTATCGATCGCTAATCGCTCTATTTCATCTATTTAAATCAACGTGTTGCCCTCAGCAATCTGAGTCAGCACGTTGATTTTTTGGCGATCGGTTTTTGCTAAGTCAGCCCTAATAGCCTTGGCGGTTGCTATATCTTTGGTGCGTTACCCTACTGTCTTTTTGCAAATCAATAGGATTGCTATAAATAGATCTAAACGCCCACTAATTTATAATCTATCTCCCATTATCCATTACCCATTACCTCTTACCTCTTACCAGTCTGGGTTTCAGCAGCTTTACTAAATAAATTTGATTTTATCTGTCAAGATTTACGGAAAGTGAATATCTAGATTTGTAGTTATAGATACGAACGCAAAAGACACAAAACACACACCCAGTTAACACCGTAAGAATTAGATTAAAGTTGAAATTAAATCTCGAACTCTTACGAAATTAACATTTAAGATTTGTAGTTTTGAGCATAAGTAAATCACTAATTAGTCACTCATAGGAACAAAATCATGAACTTCAAATCTATTCTCGTTGTTGGTTTAAGCTTCGCCACTATCGGTTTATCTCTCCCCGCTCATGCTGATGATACTGCGACTGTCATCAATAGCTCACAAGATGCGATCGTTACTGGTACTGGCAACCGGACGACTCAAGTCAACACTACTTCAGTTGAGAACAGCTCGCGCGGTCGTCGCACTTCCGGCAACACTGGTACTGCTGTTACCAACCGCCAAGGGGCTGACGTTCAAGGTAGCTACAACGACACTACTCAAATCAATGCGACAGAAGTTATCAACCGTCGCAACAGTCGTTAATCATCGCCCTGCGGTTATCTAGCACTTCAATCGATAACCGCAAATCTACTCCCTGCGACATCCACATTACTGAACTTTTCTACTCATAGGAACAAAATCATGAACTTCAAATCTATCCTCATTGTCGGTTTAAGCTTCGTTACCATCGGTTTATCTTTGCCCGCTCATGCTGATGATACGGCGACTGTAGTTAATAGTTCTCAGGACGCGATCGTCACTGGTGTTGGTAACGGTACGGCTCAAGTCAACGTTACTTCAGTTGACAATTACCAAAGCGGTCGTCGTAGCTCCGGTAACACTGGTACTGCTGTCACCAACCGTCAAGGGGCTGACGTTCAAGGTCGCTTCAATGACACTACTCAAATCAATGCGACCGAAGTTACTAACTTCAAACGCGTCACTCGTTAAGCTCATCTCCTTGCGATTATCTGGCACTTGAGTAGGTGTGTGCAATTATTTATAAAATAAATTACGCCTGAAACCTAGCTGGTGGGCAGTGCCCACCCTACTGGGACGACTGGTGGGCACTGCCCACCCTACTTCTTAAATATTAATTGCCACTGTGGGATTCGATCGCGCTCCAAAGGCTCGCTTACTAGATAATGTAGGCGAGCCTTTTGATTTATTTGAGCGCCAATCAGATTGAGATCGAGCGACGAGCAGATCGCCGCGCAAAAAAAAGTTGCCAAATCGTTATATATTAAGTAACCTACCTGCAAAAATTTTAGATCGTCAGGTTCGCTTGACTCCAATCTAGATGCAGCCCTTATTCTGGTCACGATCGCCTACATCTATGCCTAGATGGTCTATTAGCTTAAACCCCGCCAAGCTCGGTCGCCGCCTCCTCATCTTGGGAGTGCTATTGACAACAAGTTGCTCGCAAAGTAGCAACCCTGAGACTACTGCAAGTAACGAGCCGGGACGCATTACCGTCGGTACGACCCAAAAACCGCGTACTCTCGACCCAGCCGATGCTTATGAATTGAGATCGATCGCGTTGATTCGGAACTTGAGCGATAGGTTATATACTTACGATCCTGGCAGCACCGAGATTAAGCCCCAGTTGGCGACAGCGTTACCCACCGTGAGCGCGGATGGTTTGACTTACAAGATTCCGCTTCGTCAGGGGGTATTGTTCCACGATGGCACTGCTTTTAATGCCGCAGCGATGGCATTTTCACTCCAACGGTTTATCCAAAATGAAGGAAAGCCAGCCTTTTTGTTAGCCGAGCGGGTGGAGTCAGTTACGGCAACTGGTACTTACGAATTGACGATTAAGCTCAAAAAGCCCTTTGCGGCTTTTGCCTCGATGTTGGCTTTTCCGGGTACTTGTGCGCTCTCACCGAAAGCTTACAAGATTGGCAAAGATAAGTTTGAAGCCAATACCTTTGTCGGGACTGGGCCATACGAACTCAAAGAGTATAGTACCGATCGGGTAAGATTAGTGGCATTCGATCGTTATTGGGGTGCCAAACCACTCAATCGCGAGGTCAATGTCCAGATCTTCAATAACAACCCTGCCAACCTGTACAACTCCTTCCGGACTGGCATGGTGGATGTTGCCTTCCAATCGCTCGAACCCGATCAAGTCAAGAGTCTCGAAGAGGGTGCCAAAGCCGGGAAATGGCAGTCGATCTCGATCGATGGCAGCGTGACTAGCTACTTGATCCTCAACGTCCTCCAGCAGCCCCTCGATAACCCCCTGGTGCGTCAAGCACTCGCAGCACTAGTCGATCGACCCACCATCAACGAACGCATCTTGTACGGGCAGGGCAAGCCCTTATATAGCATTGTTCCGAGTACCTTTAGCGTCTCGCAGCCAGTTTTTAAAAACGCTTATGGCGACGGCAATATTGCCAAAGCCAAACAACTGCTGACCCAAGCCGGATTTTCGCCCCAGAAGCCAGCCAAAATCCAAATTTGGTATCCTTCCGGTTCCACGCCGCGCCGCCTGACTGCGGGCTTTCTCCGCGCCTATGCGAAGCAAAAACTGGGTGGGATGCTCGAACTCGAACCCAACACGATCGAGTCCTCATCTTTTTTCAAATACGCCAGCCAAAATATCTACCCTGCTACCCTCCAAGATTGGTACCCCGATTTTCTCGATCCCGATAACTTCATCCAACCCTTTCTCGAATGCCCCAAAGGTACACCCGCCACTGGCTGCAAAAAAGGCGGCAGTCAGTCCCAAGGCTCATTTTATTATAGCGATCGGATGAATCAACTCATTGCCGCCCAAGGCAAAGAATCAGATCCCACCAAACGCCAACAAATCTATACCGACATCCAAAATCAAATCGTCCAGGATGTCCCCTTAATTCCGCTCTGGCAAACTAAAGATTTTGTCTTTGTCAAAAAAGGCATGACTGGCATTAAGATCGATCCGCTTCAGAATTTGTTGTATTCAGAAATGAAGAAGTGAGGAGATGGGAGATGGGAGATGGGAGATTAGAGCGCATAAGCTTATCTAAATCTACACCTTAATATTTTTCCTTGTAATAATCTTCACAGCTACCAGTCAATAAATAAAAAAAGTCTGTTTTTTATCTCCCAACTCCCAACTCCCAACTCCCATCTCCCAACTCCCAACTCCCATCTCCCATCTCCCCTATGTCTCGATCGAAAACCCTCCAATACTACCTGGCTGCCCGATTGCTCCTAGCTCCCTTGATGTTATGGACGATCGTGACGATTATCTTTTTCCTCCTCAAAGCCACACCAGGCGATCCGGCGGATGCCTTTTTAGGTAATCGAGCATCGGATGATGTTAAGGCAGCTTTACGGAAACAATTAGGATTGGATAAACCAATTTTATTTCAGTACTCTCGGTACTTATGGCAGATTCTCCAGGGAGATTTTGGGACGTCGATTACTAGTTCGGGCAAGGCAGTTGTGACGGTAATTCAAGAAAACTTTCCCGCTACTTTAGAACTGGCGATCGGGAGTATGTTAGTTGCTTTTATTGTCGGTGTGACGATCGGGACAATTTCGGCTTCGCGTCCCAATACAGTAGCAGCAGTTGTCGGGAGATTATTTGGGATTGTGAGTTATTCGTTACCGATTTTTTGGGTGGGGATGCTATTGCAATTAGTATTCGCCGTTCAGTTGCGAATCTTGCCGCTGGGGGGTAGATTTCCCGCCAATCTGACGCCACCTGCAAAAATTACCGGACTATACACGATCGATAGTTTATTGCACTTTGACTTAGGCAGCTTTTTTGTCTCGCTCCATCACCTAGCACTCCCCTGTCTGACGCTCGGTGTCCTGCTCAGCGGCATCTTCGAGCGGATCGTGCGGGTGAATCTTACCCAAAGTCTTAAAGCCGAATACATTGAGGCTGCTAGAGCCAGAGGCATTCCCGAACAGCGGATTTTGATCTCCCACGCGCTCAAAAATGCGATGATTCCCGTGATTACCGTCTTAGGCTTGACGACAGCTTCCTTGCTCGGTGGTGCCGTCCTAACTGAAGTTACCTTTTCTTGGCCGGGATTGGCAAGCCAATTATACGAAGCCATCTCCAATCGCGATTATCCCACGGTGCAAGGCATCATGGTCTTCTTCGCCGCGATCGTTGTTATTGCCAGTATTCTCATCGATCTGATGAACGCTTGGATCGATCCGCGTATTAAGTATTAATTTTTGGGGAGATGGGGGACTGGGGGACTGGGGGACTCTACCAATCTTGCCTTCACCCCCAACCCCTCTGTCTTGTTGCGCTAAACCGTCGGGAAACCCGACGAGCGCGCACCGCTCCCAAGCTTGGGAGAGGGGAGCCAGAGCCGCAGGATCTGGCGGGGTGAGGGCTGCCTCGGATTTGGCATGACTCAAGCAAAAGATTTCAGCTAGGATCGACATAGTTCTTCAGCCAATCGTGCGTTACATCGAGCCAGTAGATTACATATAATTTCGATCGGGGTAGTTCGGCGGTGAGTTAGCAAGCTCGAGATCGATTCTCGTTCCGATCAACTGAGCCAACGAGCGTCCGGCTGAGTAGAGATTTAGGGCGATTTCGCTGGTTGGTGGCTCATCGGCTGGGGAGATAACGTCAAGATGCGTGGTGCACGTCACTGCCGATCCTGACTTGAGTGAGTTAAGTCAATCTCACGTTAATTCGTTAGGATATTTTTACTACACGCATTAATTACTACCGAGCCACCCAAGTAATTTAGACAGTACTTTACCGATCGTTCTCAATCTGAGCGGAGATCGTCAAAAACTGAGTAGAGTTGCCAACTGCGAGCCGCGAGTCACCAATTTCCCACACCTAGAAACCACTGTATGGATATTTACTGCACTCGCCCTCATTGCGAGCAACCGCTGAACTCATTTGTCGATTTAGATGATAGTAATCTG
>NZ_JANMZA010000052.1:0-6161 GCF_031382685.1 Chamaesiphon sp. OTE_8_metabat_110
GCACGTTGAGGGGAGTAGGATCGTGCTCCTGGCGGCGTTTGCGAACATCTGTTAAATTGGTACCGATCGCCGAATACGGGGTAAAATTTGCAACCGTTTGAACTGGTGACATTAGTAGTGCCTCTGTAGATGAAAGATATCATACTACTAGAGTCCCCTCGATCGCGACAGTTGTAACTAACGTTAGTTCGGGATAAGTTAGAACTGCTGTAAATGAAATTAATGTGAAATCTCGACTCAATCCATTTCATCTTAATTTCATCTCATTCATTTAAAATCGTAGTAACGGCAAAATTATGATTATTTAGATTGATTATGAATACTAAAATTAAATTGCTCACATCGATCGCGATGGTGACGGGAACGATTGGTTTTGGTTCCCTAGCAATCGCTAACTTCACGACTTCCAACAGATCGAATTCAACAATTGCCCAAAATGGAGGGATGAATCATGATGGCATGAATCATGATGGCATGAAAAAGGGGGGCATGATGAATCATAGTATGGATGTTGGCCCCGCTGATGCTAACTACGATCTGCGCTTTATCGATAGTATGATTCCCCACCATCAGGGTGCATTAGTAATGGCTCAGGAAGTATTAGAAAAGTCCAAACGTCCCGAACTAATTAAGCTAGCTAAAGGTATGCTCGCCGAGCAGCAAAAAGAAATCGCCCAGATGCAACAGTGGCGCAAGCA
Source organism: Chamaesiphon sp. OTE_8_metabat_110 (assembly GCF_031382685.1). NCBI lineage: Bacteria > Bacillati > Cyanobacteriota > Cyanophyceae > Gomontiellales > Chamaesiphonaceae > Chamaesiphon > Chamaesiphon sp. OTE_8_metabat_110. The sequence goes on from NZ_JANMZA010000052.1 coordinate 699, forward strand.
ATGGTATCCCAAAGCATCGGCAACACCGATAATGTGGCACGCTGCTATGAATCATGAAATGGCAATGACAGCCGAACACAAGCAGTCAATGATGATGAGTATGTCATTGGGTAAAGCTGATGCGGGGTTCGATCGTAGATTCCTCGATGCGATGATTCCCCATCATCAAGGTGCCGTGACAATGGGACAAGATTTATTGAAAAAATCTAAACGTCCAGAGATGCAAAAACTCGCTCAAAATATCATTAAGTCTCAACAGGCAGAAATCGCTCAGATGGCTCAATGGCGGAAAGAATGGTCTGCAAGTAAATAGTTGATGAGCATTCATATTCATCTCATCTAGCACTGGCAAACTGGGAACTATCAGCGTTTAGTTGAGCAACTATGGCTATAAATACTAACTCACAGACAGCTTCATCCTCGATCGCTCCAGCCATTCGCGCAGTGAGGCGGTTAAGCTGGCTATTACTACCCATCTGGCTCTCGCTAGTATCCCCATTAGCACTCGCTCATGGCGGGCATGGTAATGAATTTGGCTCTCAAGAGGGAACGAAAAGTACCAAAGTGCAAGTCGATGGAGCAACGGCTCAACAGATTGGGGTACAAACAGTTGCTGCCAAAAAACAAAGCTTGAATGTCGAAATTTCCGCTACCGGACAGATTGAGTTATTACCCAGCAAACAAGTAGAAGTTACTGCCCCAATTAAGGGTAAACTCGTCCAGCTTTTGGTACAACCTGGCACGAGAGTCAAAGCAGGACAAATCCTGGCGAGGATGTCTAGCCCCGAACTCAACGAACTACGAACGAGTTCCCTCGAAAAACGATCGACAGCAATCGCGCTACTCCAACAAGCTCAAACCGATCGCAACCTCGCCCAACAAAGTTATCAAAAAATCGCCCAAATCGCCACCGCTGAAACAGATCGGGCGCGGAGTCAATTAACAGCCGCTCGATCTAGACTCGCGCGAGAACAACAACTCGTCAAAAGTGGTTCGGTAGTTCGAGCGGCGAAAACCAGCTATCAGCGTCAACAGCAAATCGCCACCGCCGAGATTAGCTCCGCTCGAACCGAACTAGAATTAGCTCAGGAACGGTACCAAAAGGATGTAGAACTAAACAAGAGTGGGGCACTGGCACGCCGTCAGATGTTGGAATCTCAGGCTAAACTAGCCGAAGCCCGAACTGCATTAGTCAAAGCCACAAGTCAGTCAGGAGTAGCCCAAGCCGAAACCGAACTCCGCAAAGCCGAAACCGAATTACCCCTACGAGAACTGCGGGATGCTGAGCAGCAGGTAGCCGAAGCCCAGGGGCAACAGGCAAAAGCGACGAACCAAAGATCGGTAGTCGAAGCTAATGCTCAAGTCCAAAAAGCGAACTCAGCCGTAACCGCCGCGCAAAATCAGCTCAGACTTAGCGATGCTAGTTATCGCGGGCTGCTGGCACAATTGGGAAATCGAGCGAATGCTCAGGGTATAGTGACTATTACCGCCCCGATCGATGGGACGATTGCCGATCGAGAAATTACGATCGGGCAGTCTGTCGCCGATCCTGGAGCCAAGTTAATGACGATTACCGACGATCGGCAAGTATTAGCAACTGCCAATATCTACGAGCGGGATTTAGGACGATTAAAAATCGGTCAGCAGGTTAGTGTAAAAGTGCCTGGAGCGGGTGATAAAGTGTTTTCAGGTCAGATTTCGAGGATCGTGACGGCGGTGGACTCCCAGAGCCGGGTAGTTCCCGTTCAAGCAACATTAGATAATCCAGATGGTTTGCTCAAAGCTGGAACCTTTGCCGAATTCAAATTAGCTACCAGTCAAATCACTACCCCAGTGGTAGTAATTCCGGCGAGTGCAGTGGTAGAAGCTAATTTAGAGAAATTAGTCTACATCAAAAGTGGCGACAGCTATCAGCCTACCACCGTTACCCTCGGGCAAACTATTGGCGATCTAGTTGAAGTCAAGACAGGACTATTTGCTGGGGACTCAGTAGTCAGTCAACGCGCCCCCCAACTCTACGCTCAATCTCTGAAAAAGCAGCCAGCTAGCGAACATAGTACAGCAGTCAAGCCCGATGCTACCAGTCCAAATCAAATACCATCTTATCTAGTCTGGGGTTTAGTTCCAGCCGTTGGCATTTTGGGGGGTAGTGCTTTTTGGTTGGGGCGCAGAAGTAATGGAGTTATGACGAGTATTGGCGATGTTGTGGAGCCGGAGGATGAAGTTATAGATTTGCCAGGTGTGGAGACAGTAGTATTAGAGGAAGCTACTGTCGATCGGGTACATTCAAAATCTGAATCTGAATCGGTGCGGATCGATCGATAAACAATATTATTCTGTCGAGAGCCGTTACATAATGATAGGACTTTGGTACGATGTTTAAGTGGTTAATGCTTTGGGGAGCTACACAAACAGCACTAATAACAATCATTGAAAATTGGAAAGACGATCCCGAAACTTTGTCATGTTTGAAAAATCTCGCGCAACAGCATGATGACTGGGATGTTGAAGATACAATTGTTGAAGCAGAGGCACAAAAGCGGCAAAACAATTCAGATATTTTGCCTTGGCTCAAAGATGATTGGGACTTTCGAGAGATCTTAGTAAAAGCGATCGCAAAATGGTGGCATAACGATCCAGGTACGTTACCTTGGCTCAAAGATCTCGTCAGACATGAGCATAATGAATATGTTAAACGATATACTACCGCAGAGATATTACGAGATTGGGAAAGCGATCCGCATATTATGCCAATTCTTCCTTTAGTCAAATATGGAAGTAGACAATATATTCGATGTACAGCAGTAGAAGTCGTCGCTAAATACTGGAAAAACGATCGGGACACTCTGCCTTGGCTCAAAGAAATTGCCCTGCAAGCAGATTATAGGTGGTTATGTGATGCGATATTAGAAGCAATTGCCCAGGGTTGGAGAAATGACCCCAATACTTTGCCTTGGCTCAGACAAATAGCTCAAGAAAGTAAGGATTCAATTATCGTATGTGCCGTAGCAGAGACCATAAAGCAAAGCTGGAAAGATGAGCTAGAAACATTAGCTATTCTCAAGCACCGCGCTCAATACGATAATGAGAAATATTTTCTTCGTTGTGTAATGGTAGAAGCCATCGCACATGCTTGGAGAGATAATCTACATACATTACCCTGGCTCAAGGACATAGCTCAAAATGCCGATGATTGGCATGTTCGAGGTGCTGCGGCACAAGCTTTACTTCAAGGCTGGAAAGACGATATAGACACTTTATCAATCATTAAGCACCGCGTTCAATATGATTGGGACGATCGTTATAGATGTCTTTTGGTAAAAGATATCGCTCAAGTTTGGAAAAACGATTCAAATACTCTGCCCTGGCTTCAACAGATGGTACAAAATGGTATCCAAGATGGTCTTGCAATCGAGGAAATTATCCGAGGTTGGAAAGATGAGCCAGCTATTCTACCCTGGTTTAAAGAACTAGCAAAACACAGCGATAATGAGTTTGTTAGATGTGGAATAGTACGAGTTTTAGCTGAAGAGTGGCAAGATGAACCAGATAACTTGCCTTTTTTTAATGACATCATTCAACATGATGATAGTTGGAGTGTTAGACTCAATCTAGTGATGTCAGTAGATATATATTACAAAAGCAGTCCAGATGTTTTATCTACATTTAAGAAATGTGCTCAACAAGATAGTCATTGGATTGTGAGAAATGCAGCAGTTAACGCACTGGTGGAACGTCGGCAATATAAACAGGATATATTTACATTCTTGTATTGTCTTACTATTGACGATCCCTTTCAGCGGCAGGGATTTGGTGAAAGCAACCCTCGTCTAACCGCATTGAAAGCTATCTGCAAAAACCATCGAGATCGAACTGAAGAAATACTAGAGTTATTAGTCGATCGCGCCGAAAATGATTCTGACGAACAAGTCAGAGAATTTGCCGCAAAAAGATTGGCTATCTGGAAAGGTAGAATATCGTAATGGCGGTGATACAATTGGGTATCGATCGATTGGACTAATATCGCTCTTCCGCCAGATTTAGAATTATTTGAGTGTCTTTATGTCTCATGATATACAGGTAAGTTTAATCGATTACCCTAACCAATTTTCTAAATCCTCTACCACCTGAAAATCTAATCGATCGAGAGGTTAGATTTATGGAGAACGATATCGAGGCTAACAAAACAGTCGAGTTCGGAACGATTGATTTCGATCGGATTGCCGGAAGGATCTAGAGCAATAATGAGATCGTCCGCTCGAAGGCGATGGATTTGCCATAGAGCATTAGTCGGATAGAGATCGCCTTGACTGTTGCCATCATCGCATCTTACCACCCGATACTGACAGCTAAGATCTTCGTTCGCGACGCGTCCCCTTTGGGGAATCAATTCGATGGCGATCTGGCATCTAATAGCGAGTTTATCTGGTACTAGCAAAAATCGATCTACTAAATCATCGGGCAACCAAATCAAATCCCAGTATTGAGAATAGATTAACATTCCTGCCTTACTGCAATGAATTACTCGGAAAATACTATTGATATCTATCTGAGTTGCATTCGTTCCTTCATTGCCAGGATTGTCAATAATTTGCCGATAAACATTTATATATTCAATCTCTAGTTCCGAGTCTGTTTCGCAAATATACATCGCTCCTTTTGGACAAATACGGAGGTAGATATTCGGTCTAACTTCGATATGATTATCAGTAATTTCAATTATTCCAGCATCGATCGATACGCTACCTTCATATCTGACTAGACCATTAACTTTAATTCCCCAAGGTGAGAAAAAATGCTCGACTAAATAATCGAGCCATTCAACATATCTGTCGAATTTTTCTCCGCCATTATGCTCCAGGCGTTCACCTCTATCGTTAACTCGCCACTTGCACCATAGACTCGGTTGGTTTCCTGGCGGTAGATTGAAATCGACAATCGATTTATCTTCATCTTCAACATCAACAAAATATTCAGCATCTACACCTAAATTGAGTCCGATCGCTGCTAGTCTGCGATTATTTTCAATCGCATCGGGATCTCGTTTGACTCTTCTAGTCCGAGCAAATTTTTGTAGATAATCTGTCTGAGCTAGAGAAAGAGCTGGAGTTAGCATCCAAAAACCGTAAAAGTCAGTGCTATAGCCCATAATAAGATTTTCTTTTGAGTAAGTTAGATATTTTTAAAGAGATGAAAGAAGGTAGCGTTGAGCGAGGCAAAAATAAAACAATGATGACAACTACTTTGTGAATCAGTTTCGTTATTTTATCGCAACTTCTGTCTTTTTAGATGTCTGTTGAATTTCATCTGAATTTCATCATGCTTGTGTATTGTTAGAACCAAGCGGACACTTATCCTCATCTTTAACACTAAAAATGCTCGGAAATATCGTTCAGTGGGTAATTAACCGTCGTTGGCTGGTCGTAATCGCCGCTGTTATCGTCTCCTTATGGACAGTTTATG
>NZ_JANMZA010000053.1:0-6579 GCF_031382685.1 Chamaesiphon sp. OTE_8_metabat_110
CAACTCCAAGCTAACGCCGCAGCTACTAAAGACCTCGAAACGGCTGCTAAAATATTTCAATCTCAAAATAATAGTGCTGCCTATGAGTCAGTGATGCGACAGTTAGAAAGAATTAAATAAGTGCGCGAAACGAAGAACCACCGCCAAACCCAGTAGTTTCAGCGGTGGTTCTTCATTGGAGACGGTATTTTCAGTAGTGACGAGCATACTCGTCATCAGAATTGGAGCTAATACAGAGGTGGTTACAGAACTCTTGTTTCAATTGTAACAAATGTCAGCAACTAAGTTGTGATTTGGAACCAGAAATTTGGCGATCGGACTCACATACTCCCTTCCCACCCAAGAAATAGACATTTGCAATTCACTATCCACTATTCACTATCCACTATCCACTCACCACACTAGATGTCTAATTCTTCACTGGGAAGGGAGTAGCTTCCGAGCCTATCGATGTTCTTGGTACAACTGCAAGCCAAATTTGCCTGCTGGCGTGGCTTGTGCCTTCCGCATGTCTGTTTGCATCTGAATCGGTAATAAATCCAGCGCCGTAGGCTTAATGTGGTGCTCTGGTGGCTGAATGATTGGTGCGGCAAGTGCGGCAAAGGTAATATCGATCGCCGAAAATCGATCGCCGAGTAAATATTTACGTCCATCTGCGAGCAATTCAGTAACCCGCTTAAAGACAATCTCAATTTCTCGATAGGATTCGGCGGCTGATGTCTCAGTAATATCAAAACTCGATCGGATGATTTTGCCAACCTTGGGGAAAATTACGGGGAACAGTAACTTTTCCCAAAATGGCACGCCGCAAGTCCACTTCGGATAGATTAATTTGGGCGTGAGAATAGATGAATATCCCCAGCGGCGAGTATGGATGCCTAATGTGCCATTAAATAGTGTTTCTAACTCAATACCGAGTAACTGTAATTGGGGATCGATCGGATATAACTTGTCGGGATAGAGCCTGTCCAAATATCGCAAAATATCGGTCGAATCTGTCGCCGCACCCGTATCTGTCACTAAAACAGGTACGCTCGTACCGCCATATTTTTTAGTAGCATTCCGATGAAATGGCGGCATGTGTGCCAGTTCTCGATAGGGAATTTCTAAGTAATCTAGTGCCCACCGCGCTTTCTCGCTGTAATGGCTGATGGGAATCGTAATCAGTCGAAAGTTAGTTGACATCAAATTTTTTCCTAATTTACAACTGTACGGAGCGAGGCTAAGTATTAGTATATGAATCGGCGAGATTTTGAGCAACCCAGAGAGCAACTTGCAGTCGATAGCGGAGATTTAAATAGTTAAAAATATTCGTTACATAATTCTTGACTGTCCCTTCTGTCAGGTGAAGATCGAGAGCGATTTCGCGGTTGTTTTTGCCCTTACCAATTAGCTTGAGGATTTCGATCTCATTATGATTGAATTGTTCGAGGATGGCTAATGTAGATGATGGTGTAATAGTAGACTCTGGAATCCGCGCAAATACCTTCAAGGCGATCGCCGGATCTAGTTGTCCGAAACCGCGATCGAGACTGCGAATCGTGGTGGCTAATTGTCGGGATGGCGTACTTTTGAGGATATACCCCAGTGCGCCATTTTGGAGCGATTGACAGATATATTCATCTTCATCAAAGGTCGTCAACACCATAATCCGAATCCACGGAAACCGCTGATGAATGACTTTAGTTGCTTCAACACCATTGCAAATTGGCATCCTTACATCCATCAAAATCACATCGGGACGAAGTGTTTCTGACATCAAGATTGCCTCTTCACCATTACTAGCTTCGCCGACAACTTCGATGTCTGGTTCGAGGTTAATCAGAGCGGCTAATCCTTGCCTAAAAATAGCTAAGTCGTCAACTAATAGCAAGCGAATCATGGGTTAGTCTACGATCGATACAAACAGCATAAATTAATTACGATCGTTGCGATCGGACTTAGCTACTCCTGTAAAACGCGAGTATTTTGCTAACTTACTAGCAGCGGATGTAACGGCTATTAAACCAGTGTTAATATCCTCAAAGAAAATTACTCCGCCAACATGGTTATTTGCCACGAAGGGTGCATGATAAAATTGGTATTCTTTAAGATAGATTGTCAAGATACCATCAATATTGGTAGGTTTGCCGAAGATTTGTTGACAGACCTGTGCAATGACTTGCAAGAGAAAGTCTTGTCGAACTGGCTCACCGAGATCGCTAAACTCTGGACGATCGCCAAATTCATCCATATAATACAACCAAATTTTAGAGAGATCTGTCTCTTTTTGGAGTTTTTCTTTGAGTTGAGATATTTTTTCGAGTTTCATCGGTTTACATGAGATGTATATATAAATGCTGCTAGAAAATTATAGTTATGAATCGACAATTTTAGCTGGATGTAGGTACGAATATCTTAATTTGCGTGCCCGTGCAGATTTTACTATCGAGATTGAATTCTCCACCTAAACATTGTACGCGTTCTTTCATATTTCTCAAACCAAATCCAGCGTGGGGTCGATCGAGATCGAAGCCGTTACCATTATCGCAAATTTCCAGAATAGTGCCGCGATCTACAATCCTACTTTCGATCGTTACCCGATCGGCTTGGGCATGTTTTTGAATATTGGTAATTGATTCTTGAATGATGCAATAAAGTTGATAGCTAGATTGGAGCGATAATGGTGGAAAGTGGACATCAACAATTATCTGAAATGGATGATTTTGCTCCGTTAGAGCGACAATTGCTTCGGTCAGGTCAAAGTTCGATCGCTTCATCGTTCCCAAGGCTTGACGGACATTATCGATGGCTTGAGAGCTAAGTTTTTTGGCGAGATCGATCGCTTGTTGGGCGCGGATTGGCTCGGTTGTTTGGACTCTTTGCGCCAGTTCGATCTGCACGTCTAGAGAGGTGAGCGAATGTCCTAAAGTATCGTGAATATCGCGAGCGATCCGATTGCGCTCCAAATCGACAGCGAGAGTTTCTACTTGTTTGGTGAGTCGATCGGCTTTTTGGCGAGATTTTTGCTCTTCTGTCCACACACTACCAAGGAGTAAAACATACATACAACTACCTAGATTAGAAGCAAGAAAACTAGGTACCATTCTCGACCAGTTGAGATAGTATCTCATATCACCTTGAGTTAAATTATCGATAATTTGAGGCATACGCAGAGCGTAACTAACTGTGCCAATAATTAGGAAGAATATGGCAATTGTAATATTTTCTCGTCTTGGCAACAAAAAGCATCCTTTCAGCAGGATAGTAGTATAAAAAAGATAAGTAAAGACGTAAAGATGTTCAAAACCAATGATGATTAGAATTGCGGATAAAACATAAATTTGTCTTTGCCATAGCGGTCGATCGACAGGCAAAATGGCAATATAGGGAATAATCGCTATGACAAATAAAGCGATAAGTTCGATTTTCCATGGGGATCTTTGTAAATGTGGGCTGCCAGGATCGAGCCAAATACAGACAAATAAAGAAAATAGCTCAATGACAAGGAGCGAAATACGCATTTTTGGCGAAACTGGTGGCAGGCTCATCATTAGCAATCGATCGATGGATGTCAATATCGATCCTAAGTCGATCGTGTACTCGATCGGTATGACTTTCGTCATATTTTGTATGACCTTGATTAATATTCAAATCTATGGCAACTGGGTTAACATGTACTAAGTGTGCGATCGTGTAGCACTTTGCAGGTAAATGCCCTCTGTCAGCACTAGTATTTTTGCGAATTTTCTAGCGGGGTTGCGAAATGAAAAATCATTGCCTGTGGATGGCTAGCTGCAAACTAGCGACACGCAACCTGTTCGACAGCTTAATTAGTTCGATTTAAATCGATTTTATGAGGAGATAACGATGTCCGATTCACAATTTGATGTTCGATACGAACTGTTAGCTAAAGTAATTGGTATATATTCAGATCCTCAAACTAGACCTTTGGCAGAGCAGGTATTTGATACCCTTGGTTATCAAGTCGATCGGGTGTTCGATCCCTACGCTGATGGCGGTCAAGCAATCGGTCTTAGCTCCAAGGATGGCAGTACATCACCAGTACTAGTGCTACCAGGAGGAGCGGCGGGAAATCCGATTAGTGTTGGTAACGAAGAGTTTACAGCCAGCCAGCAAGCCATTCAAGACTGGATCGGCAGTATTACCAATAACCAACAGGCTAACCCCCAAGGGTTCAAGCCAGATGTCACCGGAGCGAGTCGGGGGGGAGCATTAACTCAACTCACAGCTAGCGCGTTCCCCACATTAATTGGCTCGGCAGTAACGTTTGTATCACCAGGAATCGATCGATCGACTGCCGATAAATTTATTGAAAATGGCGGCGATCCGAGTCAAGTCAGGCACTATATTACTGACGGAGACTATCGCAGTCTCATCGGCGATGCTTTTATTCCTGGTAAAGTGACAGTCGGTACTTATGAGATCCCCGTTGCGCCAGAAGCTGGCAAAGTAGACTACGCCACTCGCAAGCATAGCTCTGGAATTCTCGCCGATTTTAGTGCTTTTTTGCCCGACACTAGCAATCCATTAATAGCTCAACTTCGTGCGGCAACCGATCGACCTGCGGATCTAACTCTAGCTGAGATTTCTGTCGATGAACTCAATCAGCCGGACTTTAGCTGGCAAGGCAAAGACTGGCAAGTAGTGCTGGAAAAATTGCAGGCAAATAATCCCAACCTGGTGCAGTTGACCGATCGCCAAAATGCCGAAGAAGTACGTGACAATATTGGAGCTGGTAATGTCCTTAATCTCATCGGTGAAGCACTTGCAGGTATAAATCCAGTTCCGCCCGACAGGGTAAATCAGCCGACAGCAGGAGATGATGTCTTGTTTGGTACCGATGGGAAGGACAAGATTAAGGGCGGTGCTGGTGATGACTACATTCGCGGTGGGGCGGGTAACGACCGACTCTTTGGTAATGAAGGTAAAGATGCCCTCATCGGTGCGACTGGCAACGATCTGCTCAATGGCGGCGCAGGTGATGATATTCTCACTGGGGGGATGGGAAAAGACCGATTTGTCTTTGGCGATGGGACACCTTTCGATGCAGCATCCTTGGGTATCGACAGAATTAATGACTTTACAACTGGGGAAGATTCGATCGGTCTGAACAAGGCTACCTTTAACCTTTTTAACCAAGATTTTGCTAGTAACTTTGCCATCGTAACTGATGATGCTTCAGCGTCAACTAGTACTGCGGCGATCGTCTATAACAGCGGTAGCGGCAGTCTTTTTTACAACACTAATGGTATCGACGTTGGCTTCGGCGATGGTGGCCAGTTTGCCAGTCTCTTCGGTCAACCTACCCTGTTGGCTTGTGACTTCAAACTCAGCTAATTTTTGGCTGAGTCGTGCAGGATAACATGACCTTGAATGTAGCATTCTACAAAACGTATTGATACAAACCCGACTTCTTTGAGAAGCGGCTCTCTCCGGTCGGGTTTGTGTCCTAAACTAGCGAATCGATCGAAAACTATAGCATGGGCTGTCCGACTACGAAGATTTCCCTCAAGCAAGCACCCGAAAATCTTCAGAAAATCTTCTCAAATTGCCCCAATCTTAAATGAGCTATCGTGCTTGAATCTATTCAACCATTTCCTAAACTAATCCTCATCGGGCCGACTGGGGCTGGTAAAAGTACGCTGGGACTACTATTAGCCGATCGCTTAAACCTGCCTAGTGTCTCGATGGATGAGATTGCCGATCCGTATTACAATGAGTGCAATTTTGGCATCGCCGTATTCCAAAAATTGCGAGCCGATCGGGGTTTTTTAGCGACTCATCGACAATGGGAGCCAGTCCGAGTTCACGCGATCGAGCGCGTCTCAGCAACTTGTGGACATGTCGTTCTCGATCTGGGAGCCGGACATACACATTACGAAGATCCGATGATGTTCGATCGGGTACAACAGGCGATCGCACCATGTCCCAATGTTATCCTCCTGCTGCCATCTGCCGACCTCGATCGATCGGTTCGCCTACTGAAGAATCGGTGTATGTCAGAGCGTGGAAATGACTGGGTACAAGATGGCTATGACTTCATCGCACACTGGGTTAAAGATAGCCAAAATCACGACCTAGCAACGCTAACTATTTTCACTGAGGGCAAAACGCCAATGGAGACATGTGAGGAAATTATCGATCGAATGGTGACAGCCTCGATCGAACCGAAACATTAGCAGCTTTTTTGCCCGATCGTCACAAACTCAACTACAAAGCATTAAATATGACTGAAATAAACAACCAACCCATTGCACCGATTCAACCTGTCACAGACAACTACTTTGGCACAGACGTAGTAGACAACTATCGCTACATGGAAGATTTTAACGATCCGACAGTACAGCAATGGGTAAAGGCTCAGGCTGACTATACGATCGAGACTTTATCACAACTACCAGAACGTAAAGCTTTTGTCGATCGGATGAAGGAACTGGATGCTTCAATTCCCACTAATGTATATGGCATCCTCCAGCTTGCTAACGGCAACATTTTCTATCTCAAGATCGAACCACAAGATGATGTTGCCAAACTCTATTGGAAAGACAATATTGATAGCACCGAAATTCTCTTGGT
>NZ_JANMZA010000070.1:0-13925 GCF_031382685.1 Chamaesiphon sp. OTE_8_metabat_110
ATTTTTCGCCAATGCTCAGCAAGGTACGGGGGTAGTCGCAATCTCCAAAGCCGCTCAATCAGTTGGCGTAGAAATCAACCAAAAACGCAAGGAGCGGGGGCTGTTACCGCGCCCGGTACGCGCCGTCGTGATTGGGTTTCCGAATGTGGGCAAATCTGCGCTGATCAATCGGCTCCTAAACAAACGCGTCGTCGAAAGTGCCAGACGTGCGGGTGTCACCAGAGCCTTGCGCTGGGTGAGAATTTCCGACCAATTAGAGTTATTGGATGCTCCAGGCATCATCCCCGGACGCCTCAACGACCAAGTAGCGGCTGTGAAGCTGGCAATTTGCGATGATATCGGTGAAGCTGGCTATGACAGACAGAGTATGGCAGCCGCCTTGGTGGAGTTGTGTCAGGAATTAGGTTACATCGATGGCTTTACCGCCCGCTATGGCAGTGCGCCGACCACTTTGAGCGGTGCGGAATACTTACACCAGCTCGCCGATGACAAATATCGCGGCGATCTCGAACGGACATCACATCTGATCCTCAATGACTTTCGGAAAGGGATCTTGGGCAATATCCCTCTCGAATTACCAACCGATCTCACTACTCGATCGTGATTAATCTTGCGCTGGCTCATTCCTGGTGCAAATCCAGTATTAGAAATACCCTTGTGACACTTGCACCACTGCCATGCCCGATCTAGCTCACTAGTAAACTTTCCTGGTATATTTAGGCATTACTAAATATTTAACAAGACAGACGGGATGAAAGGCGCGTGAGAGCGCGACGTTTTCGGGGGAAGCTTCCCCCGAAAAGCTCGCTTGGGATTGCCCCGCTGACCAAATCGACATAACACGTTCCGAGAGGCTTCGCCAACGCAGATCTCGACAATAGAAGGGGGGTATGACTGAGCGAACAAACTCCTTGTATTTTCCTAGCATCCTTGATACTCTGTTACCAGAGATGCCGATAACCGATAATGTATCAAGCCTACAAATTCAGAATCTATCCGACAACCGAGCAACAGACGTATTTTGCGGGTGCTTTTGGTTGTTGTCGTTGGTTCTGGAATTATAGCTTGAATCTGTGCCAGCAAACCTATAAAGATACTGGCAAAGGGTTGAGCAGAAGTGCAATTCAAGGATTACTTCCCAATCTCAAAAAAGAGTACCCTTGGCTGACAAATGCCTACTCTCAATCACTTCAAGTAGTTGCACTGAATCTATCTACTGCTTACAAAAACTTCTTTGATAAACGTGGCGGTTTTCCCAGCTTCAAATCGAAGCATGGTAGGCAGTCAATTAGTTATCCTCAGAATGTCAAAGTAGGAGATAGCTTTATCAAATTACCAATCATTGGCGAAGTGCATTGTCGAATTCATCGAACATTAGATGGCACTGTCAAAACTGTTACTGTTTCCAAAAATACTGATGGTAAATACTATGCTTCTATTTTGGTTGATGATGGACTGGAAATGCCGGAAGGCAATCTAGAAGCGTGGCGGGTCAACCGCGACGCAGGCAAGGCTATTGGACTGGATGTTGGGTTAATTGACTTTGTTGTAACCAGTGATGCTAGCAAGTATGCAAATCCTAAACATCTCAAGAAACATAGCCGCAATCTAAAGCGCAAACAGCAGAAATTAAGCCGTAAAGAGAAAGGAAGTAATACTAGATACAAGGCTAAACGATTAGTCGCCAGAGTTTATTCAAAGATAACAAGAGTACGCGAAGATTTCCTGCACAAGCTATCCCGCAAGATAGTAGACGAAAACCAAGTTATTGCAGTAGAAGATCTCAACGTCAAAGGTATGGTACGCAATCATTGTCTAGCTAAAGCTATCTTCGATGCTGGATGGGGAATATTTGGAACAATGCTCAAGTACAAAGCTGAGAAGTTAGGCAAAATCTACATCGAGATAGATCGCTTTTTCCCTAGCTCTAAGACTTGCAATAATTGTCTCCACAAAGTATCAGAAATGCCTCTGAACGTGCGTCATTGGGATTGCCCTAAATGTCATAGTCGTAACGATAGAGACATCAATGCGGCAAAAAACATCAGAGATGAAGCCTTGCGGATTCTGGCATTAGGAACTAGTGCTGCTGCCAATGGACGGAATGTAAGTCAACCTGGTAAGACTTCGGTTTTGCTGGATGCTATTCCGGTTGAAGTTGGAAGCCCCCCTCATACTGGTACTCCAGTTGAGGGCGGGTAGTTCACTATTCAAGTTTACTAAAATCCCGATCGAATTAACGAAAAATGCATATTGCGTGGCTAGGAAAAAAAACGCCCTTTTGTGGCAATGTTACCTATAGTCGAGAAATTACTAGTGCTCTAACTAATCGCGGACACAAGGTCAGTTTTATGCATTTTGCTGACACCAAAGCTGATGGCGATGAAGTGCCATTACCCTTTCTCTACAAATCTCAAGTATTTACGATCCCGACCATTAGGGCAAAACGGGTCTTAGAACGCTCCTTGCGCCGTCGGAAGCCGGATCTAGTTCATGCTTCGCTGAGTTTATCGCCGCTGGACTTTCTGCACCCAGAAATTTGTCAAGAGCTAGATTTGCCGCTGATTTCGACATTTCATACGCCTTATGATGGCAAGCGACGCAACGTGACTTCGACTACGCAATTGCTAGCCTATCAACTATACGCACCCTTTTTAGCGAGATACGATCGAACGATTATTTTCTGTGAGGAACAGCAAGATTTACTCGTCAAACTCGGTGTATCTCGCGATCGCATTATTATCATTCCCAACGGTGTAGACGAGCAAAAATATACCCCCGGTGCAAGCAATATCAGAGCGGAGTTTAATGCTAGTCAAATCTATGTCTATCAGGGTCGAATCTCCACCGAGAAAAACGTTGAATCCCTCCTCAAGGCGTGGAAATACTGCAACATGAGCAATTACGGTTGCAAGCTGCTCCTCGTCGGTGACGGGCCGCTCAGACCCAATCTAGAGCCATTTTACAATACCGAGCATGGGGTCATTTGGTTGGGTGCGATTAGGGACGATGCCCGCAGGATCGAAATTTTGCGGGGCGCTGATGTCTTTATCCTCCCATCGTTAGTAGAAGGGCTGTCGCTGTCGTTATTAGAAGCGATGTCCTGTGGGGTCGCCTGTGTTGCGACTGATGCTGGTGCGGATGCTTCGGTGATTGCTGGCGGTGCTGGGGTTGTAATTAATACCCAAGGTGTTTCCGGTCAACTACGAACCATTCTCCCCGTCTTGCGCGAACATGCGGCATGGCGGCAGCTACTCGGCAGATCGGCTCGCGAGCGTGTTTTGAGTACTTATACTCTCAAAGGTAATGTCGATCGCATCGAAAATCTCTATGGTGAAATCCTAGCACCGATTCGCGCTGTCTGTTAGTTTGAAGAATCTCGATAAATTCAGGCATGGCAACCGTCAAGCTTGTTAGGACATAATATATCCCCGACTTCTCCAAGAAATCGGGGATATATTATGTCACAATCTATTTGATACCCCAATTCAGCAATGCCCGATCGATCTCCACAAATTGAGGTATTAACTTGAGTTGTCTAACTATTCTTTACAGGTACGGGCATATTTGAAAGCTTTGGTTTCTGGGGA
The DNA here is from genome assembly GCF_031382685.1 of Chamaesiphon sp. OTE_8_metabat_110. Taxonomy (NCBI): domain Bacteria; kingdom Bacillati; phylum Cyanobacteriota; class Cyanophyceae; order Gomontiellales; family Chamaesiphonaceae; genus Chamaesiphon; species Chamaesiphon sp. OTE_8_metabat_110. The sequence goes on from NZ_JANMZA010000070.1 coordinate 3,591, forward strand.
TTGAGACTGCGGAAATACATGCCCCCGATCGAAATCAGAAATCCGATGTAAGCTATTGCTTGAACCAGGTAGAGTTTATCGGTATAGCCAAATAACGCACTCAGTAGCAAACCAGGAAACTTATCCTCTGGCAGTACTTTACTCGCATTCCAGACTAATCCACCCAAGTTACAAGAATGCACTTTGGTAAATTTTTCATAGAAGACGCACATACCCGCCGATTGTCGATCGCTTTGCGCGATAGTCGCGATCGCCGTGTCAAAATGTCCCAATGACGATACTACCAAACCCGACACGATTAGCAACAACAATACACCCATCACCTGGAAAAAGCGACGGATATTAATTTTGATTCCCCACTTGAATAACAGTACGCCAATGCCAGTAGCAACGCTCAAACCAGCTACCGAACCGAGGGACGGAATCAACCCCTGCTGAAACTTCGCAACGATAAATAATACAGTTTCAAATCCCTCTCTCAAGATCGCCACAAATACGAGCGTAAATACACCCCAACCCGCATTCGTCGCCATTGCCTGCTCGATGGCTCCTTCTACCTGCGCCTTCATAAATCTGGCTTGCTTGGTCATCCAGATTAGCATCCAACTGAGCATCACGATCGCCACTAGCCCAAAAATCGCTTCGAGAAACAGTTCGAGTGTCGCTGCATAGGGATTTTGGGATTGAGACAATGCTTGCGCTGCCTGGGATAGAACTACCCCCACGATCCCACTCGCGGCAATCCCTGCTGCGACGGCTGCATACACCCATATTCGCAGGTGGCTCTGCTTGGCTTTTTTGAGGCAAGCAAGTACGATACCAACCACGAGGGCGGCTTCTACTCCCTCTCTGAGGGTAATGACAAAGGTCGGTATTGCTGAACTAAAATCCACGATCGATTAGGGGGTAGAGGGTAGAGGATAGATGGTAGATGGTAGATGGTAGATGGTCGGACTGGAAAATCCCCTCCTCGGAGCGAAAAGTGCGGGAACAGGGGTTTCCCCAAGTAGAGCACCTTTTCAAGACAGCGACGTTTTTATTCGGGGGTTCCCCCCGAATAAAAAAACGTCAAGAAAGGGGTGCCCGTAGGGCGGGGTGGGTAGATCTCCGCCGTAGTTACCAAATAGTTGAATGCGATTATTTACTAGCAACAGTAGCGATAACTTTCTGAGTACTTTGTTCGATCGCAGTTACCAATTTACCAACTTCTAGGGGCGTTTTTACAGGTGTTGCTGGTGGCATCGCTGCGGGCCATGCCGTGGTCAACTGCTTAAGATTGTCGGTAATTATTTTATGCTCTTCGGGACGATCTTTGGCCATCGCCGTGGCAATTTCTTTGTACAACATATTAGCATAAACGATAAAACCTCTAGAGTCCTGGTATTCGATCGCAGCTTTAATTTTGCCATCAGTAATTGCCGCACCATACTCAGAATTAGCAGTATCTAATAAGCCATTAATGACTTGTAGAACAAAGGCAGGAGATTTGCGTTGAGTTTCTGGTAATGCGGCAATTGCTCCATCGATCGATTGCATTGAGGATTTGAAATTCGTAGTCACCTTGGCATTATCTTTACCTCCAGCTTTTACGAGATCTTCAAGAGTAATCAGTGTGGTTTTAAATTCTTTGACTTTTCGCTCGGCTAGTTGGTCTGCTACATCTACATAAATTTCTTCAACTGGGTGGCCGATATGTGGTTCGGCATCTTTGACTTTGTTGAGATCGAGCAGTTCTTTAGCTACGAATAGATGTCCTTTCATCAGTCCCAATTTAACCATATAGTCAACATCTTTCTCGACGCCAGTTAAGACAATTTCTTCGGTTGTCACCATATCTTTAATCTGGTCAAATTGCTTTTGGTCGATAACTTTCTTCGACACCAACTCTTCCGGTGTTTTATAGGGACGTTCGGCTTGAATTTTATTAGATAAAGCCGGAACACCTAATTTAGCTTCAAATTTATCTAGTTCTGATAAAATCGCACTATTAATATTGATTTTTTTGCCACCACTATGTTTCATTCCAGCCATGTCTGATGTCGCAGCGGGAGTTACGGCGGGACTGGGGCTAGTTGCTGTGGTTGTGGTTGTGGTGGTAGAAGGATTATTGCAGGCACTAATGACAATTGAGGCTGCACAAGCAATAATGGCTATTTTAATGTATTCTCTATTTTTCATAAAAATGGTGTCAAATATCGAGTCTTCGATTCAGGCAATTGCCAGCTAATTAGATTGGCTTATAAACTAGAGCAGAGCGATCTGCTCATTGGCAAAGCCGCTGAAGCATGGATTTCAAACTATTAAAGTAAAAATCGCTGCTATTTAGTCACCCTAATTGTGAACTTAATGAGAACTAATGTCAACTTATTTGCCATAAATTTCTATTAAGCAATTGGAATTACCTTAAATGCGCCCATACAGCCATTCTCAGCGATCGCATCTTGGTGGGGATGAAACATAAATTCGCCGGGATACTTAAATTCAAATTCCAAAATATGCCGTTCCGCCGTGCCCATCGTAATCACATCGGTGCTATGAGTGGGTTGTAGTGTCATGCCCGTCGGATATACCCGAAACATATTCGCATGGAGATGAAATGTTAAAGCGGGATCGATTTCGACCATATTTAAGACATATAGCCGAATTAATTGGTGCTGATAAATCTCGATCGGGTGCATCATATAGTAATCCGGCACCCCATTAAAAGCGTACAGCTCATTTTTGCCATCATCATTAGTATCGTACCCCCCCATCAGTAAGACCATTTCATCAGCCACCGGGCGAGGTTCGGGCGGATCGATAATCAACATTCCATACAAACCCTTCCCGATATGGCGCGTCACTGGGGCGACATGACAATGGTAGAGATGTACTCCATATGGTTCAGCCTCAAACTCATAGATCGTGCCCGTACCATTGCGAATCGGTTTGATCCCATCCATCGCGGCTGGATGAAAACCATGAAAATGCAACGAGTGAGCGTGCCCGGCACGGTTGAGAAAAGATACCCGAATCAGTTCGCCAGCTTTGGCTCTGAGCGTCGGTGCGGGTACTCGTCCGTTAAAATTCCAACTGTTAAATGACACAGCAGTATTTAACTGAAGCGTCGTATTGCCAGCTACCAATCTAAATTCCCGCACAGTCCGCCCGTTTTCCTGCTTGACGGTACCATAGTCAAAGTCCCGCAGCGTCTGCATCGGACTGAAAGTATTGCCCATCATCGGGCTATTGGTGGGGATGACGGGGATTCGCGCCGCAGCTTGGGGTTTGAGCGATTGCCAAGCGAGTGTGGCGGTAGTCAACCCCAATCCTGCCAAGCCGTATTTGAGTAACTGACGACGGTGCAGGAGCGGGTTGTGAACGAATCGTTGGCGGAGCCTTTCCAAGGGAGAATCGAGATTAGACATCAATGCTAATAATAAGTTTCAACACCTATTGAGAAAATATCTTACCTAGTTATTATAGCCAGTGAGGAAACTATCGACATCCTGTAAAAGTAAACCGATATTGGCTCAGATAGACAATTTAAGGATTAAGTTTTGTCGAACTAATTAACTACTCTCTGTCCTCTGAGACATAATTAATATCAGACTTGCCCGAGGACACTATATATTACTAAAATCTAAAATAGACTCAGCCGTAATCTTTGCTTGTTCGAGATGGGGAACGTGTCCGCAATTATCGATCCATTCAAGGCGAGCTTTTGGCAAACGATCGAGGAATAATTGTGCTGTTTTGACTCCTAAGATTCGATCTTGCTTGCCCCAGAGAATTAAAGTTTCTTGCTGAATTTCTGACAATCGATCGAGCAAATAACCATAGCCACCGCTCCGCGTAAATGCAATCAAAGCCTCGCGCCAATTGGGCATTTCTAAATGCAGCGCCGCGCATAATTGCGCGTCGGCGGTGGCGAAAGATCGATCGAAATAAGCTTTCTCACTGACACTTTGGCGTACTTTCGGACTCGATAGAAACTTGGTGGCTAAATTGCCTAATGGTTGAATCAGAAACTTACCCATTGCAGGTGGTTGGGTGAAGCCAGCACTATCAATCAAAACTAATTTATGGACGGCGATGGGATTATTTAAGGTAAATTCGATCGCGGCGGCACCACCCATCGAGACACCAACTAAAATAATTGGCTGTTTGATTTGAGTTTGCCAAAATGCCTCTAGATGAGTGCGAATACTTGTCGAACTAAATGGACAATCGGGCGATCTTTCGGTAAAGCCAAATCCTAAGAGATCGATCGCCCAAACTTCCCGCTCTGCTGCAATAATTGGCATAATCCGCCGAAATTCCAAGATCGAACTGTCGAATCCATGTAAAAACACGATTGGGATACCACCCGTCCCCAGACGCACATAACTACTCGCAATTGTGGCTAGCAGCAAGGATGTCAAGATATCTGTCCGCTGGATTTTACTGGCAAATTCGATCGATTCTGGCTCGGTAAGTCGCTGGGCGCTCGGGGGTAGGAAACTAGGAAACATGGATGGCTAAGAGTGCAATTGTCTTTAATTATCCTCGATCGCGGCGATCGCTCTACTACAATAGTACTAGTCAAATCAACAGACTCGATCGGAGTATCCGGAATATGGCTATCTCTAAAACCCTTCCTAATGTGGATGACTTGCCCTCGCAGATAGTAATCGAGTCACCCGCCAATCTTAAATACTGGACAGTCCAAGAATATCACCGGATGAGCGATCTGGGTATTCTCGATCCTAGTCAACGGACTGAATTAATTGCCGGACAAATCGTACTAATGACTTCCAAAGGAACTCCCCACGTCATCACGCTGCAACTTTTAGCAACTAACATCCAAGCGCAACTTGGCACTACTGCTCTGATTCGGACTCAAGATCCGATTCGACTCGACAACTTCTCGGAGCCAGAACCAGATCTGGCGATTGTCAAAGGCAGCATCTTAGACTATGCCCAAGCTCATCCTGGTGCTGAAGATATTTATCTCGTCATCGAAGTCGCTGACTCTACACTCAAACAAGATTGCGAAGTCAAAGATAAACTCTATGCTCGATCGAGCATCGTCGAATACTGGGTGATAGATATCAAAAATCGCCAGGTGCAAATCTTCCGCGATCCTACGCCGACAGGCTACAGTAGCCAGTTAATTCTCACAGAAACCCATTCGGTGTCACCGTTGGCATTTCCGGAGATTAGCGTCGCGATCGAGTCGATTCTACCACCAGCACAATAGGTATTTCTAGATCTTGGATTTAGGCGATGACTTCAACGGTGGCTGAGCGAAGCCGAAGCCACCACGACCCCTAGATTAGTTAAAACTAATCGCCCCAGAATAAACCGAGCCGCGTTGGATGTCTAGTGTAATCACTGTGCCGCCGCGAATGCTATCTGTCGCACCCTTGACACCCACAATGACGGGAATATCCAAACGTAGTCCTAAGACCGCTGCATGACAGGTTAAACCATCATCTTCCACGACGATCGCACTAGCTTTGCGGATGGCGTCTAGATACTCGGCATTAGTTGTCTTGGTAATCAGGATATCCCCTTTATTAAAGTGAGCGACATCCTTGGCGGTGCGGGCGACGTGGGCGGCTCCAGTGACTAAACCATGTCCGATGCCGATGCCTTGTCCGAGGACAGCGGTGACGACTTCGACTTTGACGAGATCGGTAGAACCAGCAACGCCTTGAGTCCCGGAGGTAATCACGACCAGATCGCCTTCATGGAGGAGATTGCTCTTTCGGGCCATCGCGATCGCCGCTTGAAAGTTGTCGCTAACGTTGGCTAAATCGAGCAGGAGCATCGGTTGCACGCCCCAAACGAGCTGGAGTCTACGCGCCACATCAACGTGCGGTGTGACAGCGAGAATCGGCTTGGAGGGACGGAATTTGGAGACGCTGCGGGCGGTGGCTCCGGTTTTGGTGAAGGGGATAATCGCGGCGGCTCCGAGTTGTTCGGCAATGTTGCCGACGGCTTCGCTGATGGCGTTGGGAATCGATCGCTTATTGTCTTCCCAGCGTTTGGAGAGTTTTTCTTTTTCGGTTTCTAGAGCGATGCGCGCCATAGTTTGCACGGCTTCGATGGGATAGATGCCGACGGCGGTTTCATTGGAGAGCATCACCGCATCGGTACCATCTAAAATCGCATTGGCAACGTCCGAAATTTCGGCACGCGTACCTCGGGGATTGTTCACCATGCTATCGAGCATTTGGGTAGCCGTAATAATCGGAATCCCCATCCGAATGGCGGTGGCGATTAATTGTTTCTGAAATCTGGGGACTTGCTCGGCGGGCATTTCTACGCCCAAATCGCCCCGTGCGACCATTACACCATCGCAGAGGGAGAGAATTTCTTCCATTTGTTCGATCGCTTCATGCTTCTCGATTTTGGCGATTACGGGAACTTCTTTACCCGCATTGGCGATCAGTTCTTTGATTTCGAGGATATCGGCGGGATTGCGGACAAAGCTCAGTGCCACCCAATCGACACCTTGATCGAGTCCAAACATCAAATCGATCCGATCTTTGTCTGTGAGCGCTTTAATTGACAGGTAAACACCCGGAAAATTGACACCCTTATTATTGGATAAAGGACCGCCGACGACTACTTCACAGTGCAACTCACTCGTGGCACGATCGACTGCGGTGACGATCATCTCGACCTTACCATCGTCGAGCAAGATTGTCGAACCCACAGGCACTTCATCAGCGAGGGTATCGTAAGTAACCGAACTAATCGTTTGCGTCCCCGCCACGATCTTGCTAGTCAGGGTGAAGGGATCGCCATTTTTGACCACGATCGAACCATCAGCAAATTTACCCAACCGAATTTTCGGCCCTTGTAAGTCTTGTAAAATACCGACGGGCTGCTCTAGTTCATGAGATATCTGCCTAATCAGGCGAATATTTGCCAAATGATCGTCGTGAGTACCGTGAGAAAAATTGAGCCGCAGAGTCGTCGCTCCAGCTTGAATCAATTGTTTCAGGACTTCAGGGCTACTAGTTGCTGGCCCAATGGTAGCAACAATCTTAGTTCGGCGGAGGGAATCTCGCAATTGCATGAAGTTACAGTCAAAGGAGCGAAGGATCGGATACAAGGTGGTAATCTTGGCATAGCTTATGCTTGGCGATCGGGTCGTACCACCGATCGCAGCTAACCAAGATCGCGGCTTTTGAGCAATCGATGTCTGAATTAGTCACCGAGAACACACCAGATGGTACCACACAACCGCGATCGGTTGCAGTCGATCGAGCGATAAGTTTAGAAATTTTTTTTGAACTTATGGAGCTAGAACGCACGGATGTAATAAGATCTTTGTGTTGTAACAAACAGTAGATAATTAGAGGGGAACTAGATGTCGGTTTGGAGTCGATTTTTGGGATAAATAAGATTGAGACGCAGAATCCAGATCGCGATCGATACATGAGGGTCTTTGCCTCCTGCCAATTGGCTGCTCCAAACCAACTATATCCACTACTGTCAACCGATCGCAAGCCATCATGACAATCGGCAAAACACCTCATCAGCCACCATTAATCCTGATTGTCGATGACGATGATTTGGTCAGATCGATTCTCTGTCAGAAAGTACAGGATGATGGTTATCAGGTGCAGACTGCTCGCAATGGCGAAGAAGCGTTAATTATCTACCAAGCAATTCAGCCAGACTTAGTATTGATGGATGGGGTGATGCCGGAAATGGACGGCTTTGAGTGCTGCGAGCAGCTACAACAGCTTCCTGGCGGCGATCTGACTCCAGTATTGATGATTACTGGATTAGATGATAGCGCCTCACTCGATCGGGCTTATGCTGTCGGGGCAGCAGATTATATTACCAAACCCATTCACTGGGCGGTCTTGCGTCAACGCGTCAAGCGAGTCTTGGATCAGTCGCATCTGCATCGCGCATTAGAAGCCTCGAATTTAGCCTTGCGGCAAAAATCCGCAGAACTTCAGCACCAAAATCATCTCCTCGAACAGTCCAAAAAAGCCGCAGAAGCAGCCAATAAAGCTAAAAGTGCTTTTTTAGCAGCAATGAGCCACGAGATCCGCACGCCGATGAATGGGGTGATCGGGATGACTGGATTATTACTCGATACCGATCTGACATCCCAACAACATGAGTTTGTCAGTACGATTCGCCATAGCGGCGATGCTTTATTGACGCTAATCAATGACATTTTGGACTTTTCCAAAATTGAATCGGGTAAATTAGAACTCGATTATCAACCGTTTGATATCCGCGATTGTATCGAAGAAACCCTCGATATCCTCGCTCCCAAAGCCGCCGAAAAAAATCTCGAACTTGCCTATCTGATCTACAAAAATACCCCGAGTTGGTTGTATGGTGATGTCACTCGGATTCGGCAGATTTTAGTCAATCTGATTGGTAATGGATTGAAGTTTACCAATACTGGTGAAGTGATCGTCGGCGTAACGGCAAGACAAATTAGCGTTCCCGATCGAGATCCGGTAATTACTACCGACGAGCCGACTTATGAGGTGCGGTTTGTGGTTAAAGATACCGGAATTGGCATTCCGCAAGATAAAATCGATCGCTTATTCAAAGCTTTTAGTCAAGTCGATTCTTCAACGACGCGCAACTATGGCGGTACGGGGTTGGGGCTAATTATCAGCCGGAGATTGACCGAATTGATGGATGGTAAAATGTGGGTCGAAAGCAGTGGTGATGGCGGCGGATCGAGTTTCTTTTTTACGATCGTTGCCAAGGCGGCTCCACCTTCAGCCCAATTCTGTCACAAGCAGCAGCACCAATCGACACAACTCGCAGGCAAACGCCTATTAATCGTTGAAGATAATGCCACCCATCGCAAAATATTGACTCTGCAAGCCCAATCTTGGGGGATGCACGCTCACGCGACTGAATCTGGAGCCGAAGCCCTCAAATTACTCAATTTACGCGGACATTTCGATCTGGCAATTTTAGATATGCAGATGCCCGAAATGAACGGCTTGATCCTCGCCCAAAAAATTCGCGAGTTTGTCGAATATCAACATTTGCCATTAGTAATGCTCAGCTCGGTGAGCATCAGCAAAGCGGAAATTGATGCCGCTCGCGTGGATTTTGCAGCAACTTTAAATAAACCCATTCGTCAGTTTCAATTGCAAGATGTCCTCGGACAGATCTTAACTGAAGATCGACCGCAATCCCGATCTCAATCACTCGATCGTCGGATTGCCATTCCCAAACTCAAAACGTCAAATTATGATTTCGATCGAGCTACTTTCCCCTTACGAATTTTGCTCGCTGAAGACAATCTTGTCAATCAAAAAGTCGCCATCCACATGCTCAAGCGGATCGGTTATCAAGCTGATATCGTGATGAATGGTTTAGAAGTCCTCGAACGCCTTCATCAACATGCTTATGATGTGATCCTGATGGATTTACAAATGCCCAAAATGGATGGGATGGAAGCTACTCGCCGGATCTTAATAGAATTTCCCGAACATCGTTGTCCGACAATTATTGCGATGACGGCAAATGCGCTCGAAGGTGATAAGCAAGAATGTTTAGCCGCCGGGATGCACGATTATGTAACTAAGCCTGTTAAAATCGAGCAATTAGCTCATGCGTTGAGTCAGTGTCAACCATTATTGTTGTTTTAGGGGATAGGGGATAGGGGATAGGGGATAGGGAATAGGGAATAGGGAATAGGCTTTAGGTTTTAGGCTTTAGATTGTAGAGAGTAGTGGGACGACACGACTAAAAATGTGGGTAAAGCGATCGTTCAAAATATTACTAGTTGTATTTTCCAGAGTTCTGAATGCCCACAGTTTTAGTCGTGTCGAGCCAGTAGGGTGGGCACTGCCCACCAAATATGCTTCAGATACTATTTATTTAATAATTAACTGCATTTAAATAATTAAATAACAGGTGACGAGCGGATTTGTGACGGTTTTTAAGTTGTTAAATAAAGTACGTTATGTCTTTTCAGTATGAGTACACGATTCAATTTCGGGATACTGATGCGGCGGGGGTTGTTTATTTTTCCAATATTATTTCGATTTGTCATGTTGGCTATGAGGCCGCATTAATTAAATCGGGAATCGATCTCAAGCTGTTTGTGAATAACTCCGATTTTGCAGTCCCGATTACGCATGTGTCGGCTGATTTTTTGAAACCATTATATTGTGGCGATCGAGTAATTATCGAACTTACTCCCCAGTCGATCGATAGTTTTAGATTTGAAATTAAATATCGGATTTTAACTGAAGCTAGTCAAGTAGCAGCCACGGCGATAACTAAACATGTCACGATCGATCCCACGACACGCAAACGGATAGAATTACCCGTACTCCTAACAAATTGGATCGAACAGTGGAG
>NZ_JANMZA010000112.1:0-3947 GCF_031382685.1 Chamaesiphon sp. OTE_8_metabat_110
CTGATGGACAAGATGTAATTGGGTTTCATGGTACTCCCAATGTCAAATCGATCGGGACGGCGGCATCACACGGCTGTGTGCGGATGCTAAATCGCGATGTCAAGGCCATGTTTCGCCTAGTTAAAGTGGGCACTACCGTAAAAGTAGTCAACGAATAAATCATAAAAAAGAGTGAAAAAGTACTTTTCACTCTGGAAGTTTATTCTACTTAAATGGAATTAGGCTACCCAACTCATACTTCTATCTAGATGGGATATAACGTCATTATGTTCCACAATTTAGGGTGTCGATCGCATCGATCTTTGTCACATTTCTTTACAAAATTAATTGAGAATTGTCGCCGCTTCTCCCAGCAGATTCTAGATACTAATTCAACGATCGGTGGCGGTCGTAAATAGCCCGAGTTCGCTAATCACGGCCATCGAGGAAGTATGTAAATCGATTAGAAGCTGCTTCCCGCGCACGTTGTAAATCCGATCGCCAGCGGGAAATTACTTATAAAAAGCGCAATTATTTGACTCGATCGGGCGAGGATAGATTCTTAAATTTTTTGAGAGATTAACGCAATTGGCTGGATTAAGTATGTTCGGTGACAGTAAGCGCTCGCGACATACATTCAAGATGACGGTGACGATCTTACGAACGCAAAATAAGTACAGATGGATACCACACGCATTTTTAATAGTGCTAAATTTTTCCAACCAACTGACGGCGAACCGATTCGTTCGGTGATTTCCACGTCCCCAGCAGCAGTAATTGTCGCTTGGTATATCCAGCCACATCAAGAAATACCCGCACACATCCACCCGCAGGGACAAGATACTTGGACGATTTTATCTGGCGCAGGAGAATATTATCTCGATGGAGCCGGAACGACAAAATCGATCCGCATGGGCGATGTGGCGATCGCGCCTGTAGGGTGCATACATGGGGTGGTCAATCTTAGCGATGACGATCCCTTAATTTTTATATCTGTAGTATCACCTGGGGATGCCGGATATCAACTGGTAAAATTTGGCGCAGTTCTGATTGAGCTGTAAAGCGTTTGCAAGATCTAGCAGTTGCCAGTCGCTCGCTAACTTGAAATTGGCGTAACATACATCATCGATCGGGATGACCCGCCCCTTGTAACAAAAATTATCTTTTTTTTAATAATTGACCGCCGATCCTCTACGATCTTCTCCAGACCACTATTAGATTTAATATCTACACACTTCTTCATAAACAAGCTACGAGCAGGCGAAACGTTTTAATCTGAAAGCTGAACTGGTTTTACTAGTTACATTTTTTAGCTTTGGGAGCGCCGAGATTTAAGCACCTCGATCGCCCTACTTATTCAAACGGTGCGATCGTCGCTAGACGATGCGCTAGCTTCGAGTTGGTAAATGCTCGTACCATTGGCAGTAAACGATCCGATCGGGAGTAACATTCGAGCGAGACTCTCGCGTTGTTTCCACCGATCCCCGGATTTTACCGCCTCATCCAAGCAGGTACCAGACCTGGCACGTAGCTCGATTAGGCTTAATACAGTAAAAAAATATTCGGTTGGGAGATTTAAGATCTAATGAGTGTTAAGGCAAGTGGTGGCGGCTCTCTATCCCGTCCAAATTTATATCAAACACTGCCCGTTGCGACCATTTCGCAAGCTGAACAGCAAGATCGGTTTCCCGCAATGGGCGAACTGAGCGAACTGAAAAGCTACTTTGAGTCTGGAGCCAAACGGATCGAAATCGCCAAGACAATTAGCGATAAGTCCGAATTGATTGTCTCGCGAGCGGCGAATCGGATTTTCGTTGGCGGTTCGCCGATGGCATTTTTAGAAAAGCCGATGGTCGTCGAGGAGACCAAAAAAGTAGCGACAACTTTTGCCAGCGGTACAAAACAAACTGAATCCACACTCGGGACTGTAACTTTTGTTGAGGAAAAAGGGAGCTTTTTCTCTAGCATTACTTCCTTATTCACGGCAACTGGTTCTGGTGCAATTCCGCCAGGTTTTCAGCCAATTAATATCTCCTTGTACGGCCCTGCAAACATGCAGAAATCCTTACGGGATATGAGCTGGTTTCTCCGGTACCTGACTTATGCGATCGTCGCTGGCGATCCGAATATCATTACGGTCAATACGCGCGGACTCAGAGAAATAATTCAAAATGCTTGCTCGGTTCCGGCTACCATCGTCGCGCTCCAAGAAATGCGCGCTGGTTCGCTGGGCTACTTTAGCAAGGATAAAGAAGCTCAAGAAATCATCAACCAGTACTTTGAAGTAATGATTGGTGAGTTTAAAGCTTCCGCACCTGCTAATAAACTCCGCCAGCGCAACTCCGACGACCAACAAGGCTTGGAACTCCCCCAAATCTATAATGCTGCTGCCGAACGTCGCGTTAAGTATGCGATGAAAACAGGCTTGTCGGCAGTTGAAAAAAATGATGTCATCAAAGCCGCCTATCGCCAAATCTTCGAGCGCGACATCACCCGCGCCTACAGCTTATCGGTGTCCGATCTAGAATCGAAGGTCAAAAACGGCGAAATTTCGATGAAGGAATTCGTCCGCCGCTTGGCAAAATCGCCACTGTATCAGAAAAACTTCTTCCAACCTTACATTAACAGTCGGGCATTAGAACTAGCCTTCAAGCACATTTTGGGTCGGGGGCCATCCTCGCGCGAAGAAGTGCAGAAGTATTTTAGTATCGTCTCGGCTAAAGGCTTAAATGGGCTGGTAGATGCCCTGGTAGACTCAGCAGAGTACTCTGACTACTTCGGTGAAGAAACAGTGCCGTACATTCGCGGTTTGGGTCAAGAAGCTCAAGAATGCCGCAATTGGGGGCCTCAGCAGGACTTATTCAATTACAGCGCCCCTTTCCGCAAAATTCCGCAGTTCATTACCACCTTTGCTGCTTACGAGCAGCCGTTAGCCGACCAGCACGTCTATGGCTCGGGTAACGATCCGCTCGAAATTCAGTTTGGGGCGATTTTCCCCAAAGAAACTCGCAATCCCAGCAACTCGCCAGCACCATTCGGCAAGGATACGCGCCGAATTTTGATCGCGCAAGGACCTGGTATTAATAACCAAGTTAGCAATCCTGGTGCGCGGGGTGTCACTCCTGGCACGTTGGGCGCGAAGATCTTCAAGCTGGATCAACTACCTGGCTTTACAGGTATTGGTAAAAAATCCAAATCCAGTCAAGGTGTCAGTACTTCCTTTACTGAAGGCTCCACGCAAGCAGTAATTAAAGCCATTTATCTGCAAGTAATGGGTCGCGAAGTATACGAAGGACAACGCCTCAAAGTTCAGGAAATCAAACTCGAAAACGGCGATATTTCCGTCCGAGAATTTGTCCGCGACTTGGCAAAATCCGATTTATTCCGCAATACTTACTGGACGAAACTCTATGTAACTAAAGCGATCGAATTCATGCACCGCCGCTTATTGGGTCGTCCGACCTACGGGCGTCAGGAGATGAATAAATACTTCGATCTCGCCGCCAAAAAAGGTTTCTACGCGATCGTCGATGCGATGATTGACTCGACAGAGTACGTCGAAAGCTTCAACGAGGACATGGTGCCCTACAATCGCTACCTCACCCCTGCGGGTGTCAGCGGTCGGAATCTCCGGGTAGGCAGTATCGGCGATACGGGTGTCGGCATCGTCACTCAGGCGCAATCGCAAGCAATACCCCGCTTTGTCGAACTCGGTGCAATTACCGGAACTCGATCGCAACCCGATATCGAATTCCGGATCGATCAAGGCGTCAGCAAAAAACGCGAACAAACCAAAATCTTCAAGCTTACCCAAGCTGTTGATAAAACACAGCTCAAAACTGTCATTCGCGCCGCTTATCGCCAAGTCTTCGAGCGGGACATCGAACCATACATCGTCGCCAACGAATTCCGGGCGCTCGAAAGTAAGCTCGGTAACTCCGAAATCAACCTCAAAGAGTTTATCGAAG
>NZ_JANMZA010000126.1:0-2602 GCF_031382685.1 Chamaesiphon sp. OTE_8_metabat_110
AAAGACAGTCTATGAAAACCGTCAGGTCTTGATAAATAGAATGCCGCTAGCAAATGAGATCTCACCACCCGATCGTCAGGACGGATCGCTCATTCCCATTCACCCTGGCGCATTAAACTATTACAATCGTTCGGAGCCAGATTTTTTTAGCAAAAATTCCGATCTGATTGGCTTACTGGTCACAATTACTTTAGCTGCCCTATCCTGGATATGGCAATTGAAAGAGCAATTTGCCCGCGTCCAAAAAAATCGGAGCGATCTCTATAATACCGAACTAATTCAGATTCTGGATGATATCAAAAACTGTGACAATTTAGAATCATTGGACGAAATCAGGCAGATCCTGTATCAAAAATTTGCAATTGCGATCGACGCTTTCGATCGGGATCGGATTGCATTTGAATCACTTCAGTCGATTCGGTTTACGTGGGACGCTACGATGTCCGCACTTAAAGATCGCGAAGCCTATTTATTACGCTAAAGCTAATCGATCGTTTCTAAAAAGATCGAAAGAGAGTGAGCATGGATTTGTCAGCTTACTCTCTTTTATATACAGCTTCCTGGTTCAACATTCGTCAGACTGTGATGGCTTGGAGCCAAATTACGACAGAGACAAGTAGCCAGAACTAGCGGATGCTAGGGTCGCGGTAGACAGGTGCGTCATCCCGACGGGTAGTATTGTGAGTCTCTTCTTTCCGACGCCCCATCAATCCGAATAAGCCGAGCAATCCAGTCAAGCCCCACAGACCTCGGTCGTCACTGGTATTATTTTCATAACGAGTAGTAGTAGTTCCAGTGGTGCCAGTACCTTGAGTACCAGTACCTGTGGATGTTTGAGCGGCAGCGGGGGACATGGGTACAACTGAAATGATGGTAGCCAAGATGCCCGCACTGAGCAATGCGATCGAAGATGATTTCATGGTTTGAACTCCTTGAGTGAGTAGATGTGTGATAGTTGCCTTACGACCGATTTAACTTATCGGCTTGACTTCTTACTAATTTACAGGAGCTAGTTATAAAAGAACTCTCTCTTAAGTACCATGTTTTTTAAACACAAGTAGTCCTAAAGGTGTAAGGAGGGGTAGTCTCTAAGTCGCTCGGATCGTCAGCAAGCCTGATGCTTTCTCACTCTCACGGGCGATAGCTAGTAAAACGTTTTGAGCGAACTTGAAGACTGACTGCTAACGATTTTCTGGTTTAGCGCAATAGCTCTACTTCCAGCCGCATTCCTGCCCGCTGTAGCCGTTCTACCAATACATCTCCCAATCCAGTCGCAGGCGTCAAAATCCCACCCCGCTGCGCCCCTCCTGGCAGCCTGTCGAAATCCACAGCCAAACACAACGCCGACTCGCAGACAAATTTCACCGTCGCGCGATTGCCAGGATCGCCTACATCGGCAATCAGCCCCCGCACCCGTTGCCCCTGGCTGCCCCATCCCAACAGTTCGCACCGAAACCAACCTTCATTCATCGTTTGCTCCGTCGGCCCGCTCCCAACTTGGGGGATAATTGATTCGAGGAGAGAGCGCAGCGTTGGGATCGCAATCGCGCCCCCAATTACCGCCATACCCCCCACCATTGCCGCAGACTGAAGCCATGCCCACGGCGGGTCGAATTTGAAGTATTCTTGATAGCTAAAATCTGTACCATAAGGTTCTTGCCATCGATTCTCTGCCAGAGACGCTACGCGAACGAATAATGCCTGACTGCGACGGACGATCCGCGTATTGACTACGCCCATGAAAAATGGCGCAACCCAAGTCTCCATCTCGGCATCATACTGGGGCGAAGTGGGATCGCGATGTCTGTCTACATCTGTGGGGATAGATTCCGGCGGATTGAGCAGGAACGGATTGCTAACTAGATCGAGTTCGCCGCGATCGAATATATTTAAAGCTGAAGCCAGCGTCCCGCCATTAAAACCACCAGCCGCCTGATAATAAGCTTTGACTTGAGTACAGTTGGTACCCAGTTCGCGCTGGAGATAACGCACCACTAAATAAGCACCCAAATCGGAAGGGACAGAATCAAAGCCACAACAGGGGATAATCCGCGTCCCATCGGTAGCAGCTTGCAGATGATAGCGATCGATTAATCCCTTTACCCACGGCGTTTCGCCTGTAATATCGACATAATGAGTACGGTAACGGACGCAAGCATCGACGATCGCATCACCATACAGCGCAAATGGCCCAGCCGTATTCAATAATACCCGCGTCTGGGACACGATCTCGTCGATGGCGGTCTTATCTTGACTATCGGCGACGAGAATATCGACAGTGATGCCTACTTCTGCCCTGACTGATTCTAACTTGTGGCGATCTCGACCCGCGATCGCCCATCGTACCTCTGCGCCAGCACGTTCGGCAAAATACCGGACAGTTTGCTTACCTACAAAGCCGCTGGCACCATACAGCACTACATCATAACTGGTTTCACGCATGACCTGACGATCGCCTAGCGACTAGTGATAGCTCTATTATAGTCCGCCTCGATCGGGCAGAAATCGATCGGTGTAGGGGAGCCGACAGCAATATCGGTAGCTCTTACGCACTACATCCAGCCATTGAAATTGCGTATTCCTTACCCATTGCTAGATGTAG
>NZ_JANMZA010000150.1:0-13748 GCF_031382685.1 Chamaesiphon sp. OTE_8_metabat_110
GGATGCGGACAATCAAGTATTAGTAGAATTGTTAGAGCAGCATGGCATTAGCGATCGAGTTACCTTGCTCGGTATGCGTAGTGACATCCCTGCAATCATGAGCGCTTTAGACGTCCATGTCCTCTCTAGCGCTTATGGTGAAGCCTGTCCGAATGTGGTCGCCGAAGCGATGGCTTGTGAGACACCTTGTATCGTGACTGCCGTTGGGGATTCGGCGCTACTCGTCGGCGATACTGGCTGGGTGGTGCCGCCGAGTCATCCGGCAGAATTGGCAACTGCGATCTCTCAAGCTATTGACGCTCGCGCGGCTGGTTCGACCTGGACTCACAGACAAGCCAACTGTCGCCAGCGAATCGAATCGAACTTCAACTTACAAAGTATGGTGCAAGGGTACAACAGCGTTTGGCATAATGCGGTTTCATAGTCATAACCCGTCGGCAACGGCGGGGCTGAGTTGTCTTGATTTAGCGTCAGTGCGGGATCGGAAACGCCTGGAGACTGGAAGTCTCGGCTCATGGTGCAAAGTCCGCCTGTCTGTCTTGTCTCGCTTCCATGGTCGGGAAACCCGACCGGAGCGAGCCGCTTGTCTCGCTAAACCGTCGGGAAACCCGACGAGCGCGAGCCGCTACGCGGACTGAATTAATTAGTCCGCGTAGCGAAAAGTGCGGGAACAGGGGCGCGAGCTTTGCGGGGGAAGCTTCCCCCGCAAACGTCGCTTGTTTCCCCTGTCTTGTCGTTTTCTTATTCGGCGGCGTTTTATGCGGGGGTTCCCCCCGCATAAAAAACGCCAAGACGGGGGAACCCCCGAATAAAAACGCCGCAAGTAGAGCACCTTTTCAAGACAGGCGGACTTTGCATTCCGAGCGGCGATTTCAATCGCTGTGTCCCAACCGCCAAGGCGGTTGCTACACTTAGCAAGACAACTCAGACTTCGATCGTCGATCGATAATCGCACAGCGCCAGATACTCATCTACCGCACGCTCGGCAGAAAAATACCGACCCCGCTCGATCGACGCCGATTTACTCATTGGTACTTCCAGCGTTTGCAGCATAGCATCTGCTAGGGCGCTAGCATCGGCGATCGGTACCAATAACCCATACTTACCATCAGCTAAGATTTCTTGCGGCCCTGACGGACAATCGGTAGCCACCACCGCGCAACCACAAGCCATCGCTTCGATCAGTACGGTTGGCAATCCTTCCCAGCGGGATGAGAGTACAAACGTCGTCGCTTTGGACATATAAGCATAGGGATTTGGCACGAAACCGGGCAGAGATACATCCGCACCGATGCCTAGTTCGGCGATTTGGGCTTCGAGCGCACTGCGATTTTCACCCTCACCCAAAATTAGCAACCGCGCGGCGTGACGTTGGCGGACTAGTGCAAACGCGGCAAGCAAGTTGGCAAAATCTTTCTGCGGTGACAATCTGCCGACTGCTAAAAACACTGGGGGACTGTCGGGGGCAAACCAAGGGTGTTCCACAAGTGCCTGCGCCTTGGCAATCAGTTCGCGATCGACAACCGGATTGTAGACGGTTTTAACGGTTCCGGGCGAGAAATTTAGTTGGGTATCTAGATCTTCAGCGACACCTTGAGACACGCCGACGATCGCATCAGCACGCGGATACAGTAACTTCATGATTGGCGGCAAAAATTTACTGCGCCGCAATCTGGACTTACTTGCCGAGAGGGTATCATGCTCTACTACTACTAACTTCGTCTTACTCCGTGCCAGCTCTTTCGCCAAGATCGCCGCAATGTTGGCATGATTCATATGCGAAACTAGTGCCAACGGCTGAAATTCGCGCAGGTATCGAGCCAAAGCTGGAATTGCCTTAGTTACCCGCCCCGTCCCTAAGTTTACCAGTTGGACGCGCTCTGGTACCTGGTCTAAATAAGGCCCCTCTGTAGCGGCGACAACTAGATCTAGCAAGAGTCCGTCGCGTTCGAGCATCCCAGTGAGCAAGTTGAGGGCGACGCGTTCGGCACCACCGCCTGCAAGGTTGGGCAGAAAAAAAGCGATTCTTTGTTCTAACATAAATACTCCACGAGCGATCTATTAATAATTCCCACAGCCGGATGATTCGTTCGCGGCTAAATATTCTAAGTAAGTAGGTGCGATTATTTATAAAACAGGTTATGCCTGAAACCTGGTTGGTGGGCAGTGCCCACCCTACTGGCTCGACACTACTGGCTCGACACGACTAAAAATGTGGGTAAAGCGATCGCCAAACATATTACTAGTTGTATTTTTCAGCGTTCTGAATGCCCACAGTTTTAGTCGTGTCGTCCCACTACTGAAACTCTCCCCTGAATGCCCACAGTTTTAGTCGTGTCGTCCCACTACTGGAACTGAAACTATCCCCTATCCCCTATTCCCTATTCCCTTCTTGTTACTGGCTCTGTTGCTGTTAAAATTTCAGTTAACTTTTGTTTGTGTTCTTGACGGATCGTGCGCAGTTGCGCTTTCTGCTGTGGCGAAAGATTCAAACTGTGCCAACCCTGCTCGATCGCCTGACGGTGGCGGTGTCTGGCTTGGTTTTGAGCTTGTTGTGCGGGAGTGAGGATCGCGTTCATCTCGTGCCGTTCGTCGTGCCACAACTGACTAACTCTAGCTCTTTGCTCGCTAGTTAACTGGAGGTACTGGATCTTTGCCAGCGATATCCCCTGTTGCCAGCCCGCGATCGCGTCTAATTTAGCTGCTTGGATGGGGGTGAGGATCGCCTGAAATCGCTGCATATAGGCTTGCCGAATGGCTCTGAGTTCGGCTTGACGATCGAGTCCTAATTCATCACTATCGAGGCTTGGTGGTGGCGATTGACGGTGCTGTTGGATTTGGTGAAATACTTGCTGTTGCTCGGGCGTGAGGACGGCATTAATCCGATCGATCTTCGATTGATTTAGTTGGGCAATTTGGGCTGGGCGATCGAGATCCAGACTGAGACTATCGACTCGTTCGAGATTGCGGAGTACAAAGATCGCCAAAAATCCAAATGAGAATATATAGACAAAACTAGTCGATAAAGCAATGCCCGCAACTCCCAGCCATTGCATGAACAGGTAATTTAAACCGATATTAATAATTAGATTAAAAGCCGAGCCGACGATCAAAATTTGATTTTTACGCATGGCGGAAATCAACCGCACCACCAGCATACAACCGATATAAAAGGGAATTTGGATCGCGAAGCAACTTTGGATTTGGGCAACGAGCTGGGTATCAGCAGCCGTAAATGAACCGCGTTGCAATAGCACTCGCACGAGTGGCTCGGAAAATAAGACAATCGCCCCAGTTAACGGGATACTCGCCACAAAAATCAGCAGTAAATAGTGTTTGAGTGAGTGACGGATACTTTGCCAATCATTGCTAGCCACCATCTTAGAAAAGTAGGGCATCACTGCTGTACTCAATGCCGTACTCGCGATAATAATCGGTAGCGTCACCATCCGGCTGCCATATTCGAGTGAGGCGACACTTCCCGAGGGTAACATTGCCGCCATCGATCGATCGATCAATCCCGTGCTACACATCAAAAATGAGCCGACAATTGCTGGCGTATACTGACTGGCGACCTCGCGCATCTGCTCGTTAAATCCATACCACTTCGGGATCAAGGAAAAACCTTGACGCTGCAATAATACGCCAATGAGCAGCATTTCCAGCAGTTGACCGCCAACCATCCCCGCAACGAGATTAAATACGCCCCAAGACGGCAATCCGAATAACAAGATAATGGTGACTACTGGCGTGATCGTCGGTGCTAGCGCCACTAGGGCAAATCGCTCGCCAGCATTCAGGACAGCTCCCCAAATCGAACCAATCCCCGTGAGTAACAACATCGGCGAGATCGCCCACAGCAGATTGTTAGTCAATGCTAATTTATCGGCACTAAACCCATTGGTGAGTGCTGGCAGATAAATCGGGATGCTAAACAGCATCAACAATGTCGTAATCAGCAGTAAGCCGATACTCCAGACTGTTGCGCCAGCAAATAGTTGCTGAGCTGACTTTAGCCCGGCTTGCTCTCGCACCTTGATATAAGTGGGAATGAGTGCCGAGTTAAATGAGCCAGCGATAATATTGAGGACAAAAGACGGAATAGTTAACGCAATCAGAAAGGCATCGAGGTCATCCGCTGTCCCAAATTGGGCAGCAACAACTAGTTCTTTAACGATCGCCAGTAATTTAACGAAGATCGTTCCCATGCCGACGACAATTGCCGCACCCAAAATCCGACTATTCATCGAACCACTACTAAGCTTTTTCCATAGTTCGGGTATTTTTTGCAATCGAGCGATTTTCATTATTTTCTGATTCAGGTCGGGGATTAAGCTACAGACTTAGATTCTAACTAGGTCTAATCGCGATTTTGGGAAATGATTTTTTGGTTGCGTGCTGGTGGTAAATATAATGATGTCCGTGACATTGATGGTGCCAATTGAAAATTACGGTTCGTATGTTTGAGATACCACTTTTGATTGGTATTCATGGCGGCAAGTAGCGCCATACTCGCTAATGTATATCGTTCGGCTAACACCTCATGACTGAATAGTCCCCATAAACCCAAAAAGACTACAAAACAAACTAAAATCGTCCGTTCTTCGCCTCGATTGCGGTAGACGACTGATAAGATCGCTCCTGGCAAAAATAGCACTCCCAAAATGCCATTATCCGCCAAGTGGTAAAGATACATATTGTGGGTAGATACCTCCGAAACAGTCCATTTACGAGTCGAGGCTAGTCCATTTCCCCAGAATGGTTTTCTACCAAAAGAGATCCAACCGCCAGCAGCCACAGCTTGCCGTTCTAGCGCCGAATCTTCTGAGAGCGAAGGGTTTTGAAACTCTTCTAGTCTGTTGACGATATCCCAGTTAGCACCGCTGGGATCGCCTTTAAAGTAGTCTGTGAGTGTCCGGAGTGGGTTGAGCGATATCAATAAGAAAATGAAGACGATCGCAGGTAACAGCACTTTGCGGCGCTGCTCGCAAATCACTCGACCGATAACTAATAAGATGGTACAAATCACCCAACCGAGAATGGCTCCCCGCGAAAATGTCGCCATAATTCCAATCCCCGCAACCAAAATTGAAATCCAGCGATAGGGCTTTTTGATAACAGTTAGACTTAACAGCATTGCTAACATTAGAGCGCAGCCTGTCTTGTTGGGATCGACATAGAATCCAGCGGGACGACCGACATTGACTTCCGTAAATACGCGGGGATTTAATAGTTCAAATAAGTTGTTGCCGACACTCATCAGCATGACTACTAGGATTGTATATTTGACTTGAATTACCGATTTTTGTTGGTAAATCGAGTACATCATCACGACGAACAAAACTGACAAAACTTTAGATCTAAAGTCAGTTAGTGATATTTCATCAGCACTAACTGTCATCAATGACAGCAGTGAAATTAATAGATAAAAAACCATCCATCCCAGCAGGGGCTTGGGTAGATTCGCAGCTTTCTTTAGGAATGGGATCGCTAAAACAGCGATCGCGCCGATCCAAACTAGTGGCACGATCGGGATGACTGGCGCTACAAATAAGTAATCGGGGAGATCTGAGAAAAACAAAAAAGTCGCAACGATCGATAATATATATTGATATCGATCGGCAAAAATTTTAACTTTGCTTCTTGGCGCGACAAATTGTTCGTATAAGTTAGATGACATCGGATAAATAAATAAATAGTTAAGATCGATTCTTATCGATCTGTAAGTAACATATAAGACCAGGTTAACTTAAAATTTTGCTAATATAAAGTTAGTAGAATTAGACTTGAAACTGGCATAAAAGTTCGCACCCTTGGCATCAATTCTCATTCTGAGAGGCTACGCCAACGGCGATCGCTCGATTGGATGTTTTGCTGCTATCTTAGCTGATGTGCGGCACGAGCGACATCAGCTAAACGATGCAAAATGGCGATCCAAATTCAGCGCCGACTTCCTCAGTCCACTACTGAAGCTGGCGATCGGCAATACATTTTGTAGTTGAACAACACTAAATCAGCACCACATATGAAGCGTTTGAATTCTTACCTGTGGGCGATCGGTTGGATCGCCATGATGCCGCTCGGCTGTACGAGTAGTAGCGATCTAGCTAGCATCACAGTATCTGCTCCAGAGCGTCGCGACCCAGAGCGGACAACAGTTTTGGCAAAAGCCCCCAAACCCACAACTCTAATTGACTCTAAATCCGTCAATTATGTGGCAACTTCAGCCGCATTTCTCAATCCCGAGCGGGGATTTCACAATGATATCGAACTGATGAGCGGTCGCGACTTTGGCTATGTTCGCAGCAAAGGTCATTCGCTCTCACGCGCCTTGATTCGCTTAGATGACTACCGCAATCGCCCGCTCCCCGCCACCTTCCTCGCCCAATTAAATCGACAATTTCAACTCGTCCGCGCCGCCGGGATCAAAGTCATTCCCCGCTTTAGCTACAATTTTCCGACAGGAGACGGTGATGTCTCAAAATCGCCAGATGCCAGCCTCGAACTGGCGATCGAGCATATCAACCAGCTTAAACCCATCCTGGGGCAGAATGCCGATGTCATTGCGACGATCCAAGGTGGTTTTATCGGTGCTTGGGGTGAATGGCATAGTTCCGCCAATGGACTCGATCGACCCGCGCCCAAAGCTAAAATTTTAGCAGCACTGCTCGCCGCAACGCCCAGCAGTCGGATGGTGCAGATGCGATATCCTCACGATCTCAGGACAATCTATCCCCAACCCCTGAAACTCACCAATGCTTTTAATGGCAACCGTCAAGCGCGAGTCGGCTTTCATAATGATTGTTTTTTAGCCAATCGATCGGATGCGGGCACTTATTACCCCAATCCAGCCGAACTCCAAAGCTATATTAGTAAAATTTCGCCATTTATGGCAGTCGGGGGCGAGACTTGTCAGGTGACACCAACCGAACACCGGAGTAATTGTCCGACAGCCGAAGCCGAGTTAGCTAAATTTCATTGGAGTTACATCAATGCTTATTTTTATGAGCCAGATCTCGATCGCTGGCGCAAAGAAGGCTGTTACGATCGGATTGCCCGCAATCTAGGCTACCGATTACAGCTTCTACAGTCCAGATTTCCCGCCCAAATCCAGCGCGAACGCACATTAGCTGGTAATTTTACGGTTCAAAACGTCGGTTATGCCAGTCCTTACAACCCTCGGGGTTTGGAATTGATTGCCCACCATCGGCAAAGTGGCAAGGTCTATCGGCTCCCCCTGCTCAAGCCGAGGAGCAAAACTCACGATCCGCGATTTTGGCTGCCCCAAGCTGGCAAAATCTCAGTGGATGTGCAAGCTCAAATTCCCCAGGCGGCACCGTTAGGAACGTACGAGCTGTTGCTAAACCTCCCAGATCCGCTGCCCAAACTCGCCAATCGCCCAGAGTACTCGATTCGCTTGGCTAACGAACAAACGTGGGAAGCTAAAACCGGATTTAATTCACTCCGTCGCACAGTTCAGGTAACTAGATAAGTCGCCTTCAGATCTACGCGAAACGTCGCGATTGCCCCCGGTAGGCTGTGCCTACGGCAGGCTACGCCAACGCCAACGACGGCATTAATATTGCTAAATTTACGCCATTTTCAGTAAGACGCTAGTAATATTTTTTACATTAGTTTAAGGTAGTATTGATGTATGATACTACATATTCTACTGTGAGAGAGCGATTTGATGCCGTTATCTGAATCACAAACATCAATGAGAGTTACTTTAGTTATTTATGGATTAGGCAGTGGTGGCGCAGAGCGAGTCATGTCTATTATCGCCAACTACTGGGTCGGTCAGGGTTGGGATGTAACTCTAATTATGCTAGTCGATCCGACTAAACCACCCTTTTACCCGCTAGATCCCCGCGTCAAAATTCAGTCGCTGGGGATTGCCACAAAGTCTAGCCATCCGCTGGAGGCGATCTTTGCTGCGGGTTGGCGGGTTAGGGTGTTGCGACGAGCGATAGTTGCCAGCCAACCTGATGCTATCGTCAGTTTTATGAGTGCTGTCAACGTCCATACCATCCTTGCTGGCTGGAATTTAAATATACCGATAATTGTCAGCGAACATACTTATCCTGGCGCGATCGATATCAACCGGATTTGGCAACTACTGATGAAGTGGTCTTATCGTCATGCCGATCTAGTTACCGTCCTCACTCAGAATGCTATCCCTTTTTACCCACCAGCGGCTGGATATCAGACGATCGCGATTCCCAATCCCATTTTGACGCCAGCGCCAGCGATCGAGACAGCCCGATTATTAGCTACGCCCAGTCTGATTGCCGTTGGTCGGCTCGAACATTGTAAGGGCTTCGATCTGCTGCTGAGGGCATTTCACCAACTTCAGGCGAAATACCCCCAGTGGCAGCTCACTATTCTGGGTGAAGGCAAACACCGCGCGGCTCTAGAAGAATTGCGATCGCAGCTAGCATTAACCGATCGCGTCCATTTTCCCGGCGCTGTGACCAATGTGCGCGAGTATCTGCATCAAGCAGATTTATTTGTGCTGTCATCTCGCATCGAGGGCTTTCCGATGGCGTTGTGCGAAGCGATGGCTTGTGGTTTACCCGTGGTGGCTGCCGATTGTCTCAGCGGCCCTCGGGATATTATTGAGGATGGGGTCAATGGTGTCTTGGTCGCAACTGAGGATATCGCTGCTTTGGTCGCTGGATTGGATGCTTTGATGTCCGATCCGGCTCGCCGTCACCACTTGGCCCAACATGCGCCGCAAGTTCTCGCTCGCTTTGGCTTAGAACGGGTGATGGCGACCTGGACGGAGGCGATCGAAAAATCGATCTATCGTCGTCAATACTCTCAGCGAACATCCAAGTCACTCTAACCGATTTTCATCGATATTACACATGCCAATTTCTCAGATTAAGGGCAGGATCGTTGCCGTTTATAATTACTTCATGGCGCTGTTGCCAGTAAGATTAGCAAATCAATTAATTTGGATCGATCGACAATCCAATTGGTCGATCTCGATCTATGAAGGTCAGAGTTTTCAAAACCTTCAGCCAACAACAGTAGTTACCAATCCCGTACTCACTCGCCGCGATGTCACTGATATTGTGGCGGCATTTGTCGCCGATCCATTTCTAGTTAGAGGTGCTAATGAGTGGTTGATGTTCTTTGAAGTCTTCAATCATCACAGTCAAAAAGGGGAGATTGCTTTTGCGCGCAGTCAGGATGGTTATCGCTGGAATTATCAGCAGATTATTATCGCTGAAGACTTTCATCTTTCATATCCCTATGTCTTTGAATCTGGATCTACTTGGTACATGATTCCAGAATCCTGTGAGGCAAATTCAATTCGATTGTATCGCGCTAAAAAATTTCCAGGCACTTGGGAATTTGTCCAGGAAATCTCGATCGGCAGTCGGTTTGTCGATGCTTCGATCCTCAATTTTAATGATATCTGGTGGTTGTTTGTCGGGATCGAACCGACAGAAGGCAGCCCCTGCAATCTCATGAAATTGTATTATGCCGATAGTTTATTGGGTGAATGGGTAGAGCATCCTCAGAGTCCGATCGTCAAAGATAGTGTGGAGATTTCCAGACCAGCAGGTCGAGTCCAAATTGTTGCCAATCGCCCGGTTCGGTTCGCGCAAGATTGTACTAAAACTTATGGATATAATGTGAGGGCAATCGCGATCGAGTCTTTGACCAAATCGACATATATAGAGGCGCAAATACCCCTAGATAGTCATTATTTATTTAAGCTAGGAACGATGTCGTGTAACCACATTGGGATGCACCACATCGATTTCGTCAGCACGGATGACGATCGTTGTATTGCTTGTGTTGACATGCGGTAATGGAGACTTAACCACTATTACTTTTCTGGAGATAAGTCGATGCTGTAAACTTTTTTACCGTCTAAATTGTGATGTGCCACAGTCATCACTTGACTCTCACCACTAATCTTAACTCGCCCAAAAAATTGCAGTCCCGCAGTGGGTGGAATGTTTTGGGGACTTCCGGGTGGGACACTGCTAAACTTGACCTGTGGGCCGAAAGTATTATCTAATTCATTCGGCCCAAAAGTACCTGCATGAAGTGGCCCCGTCACGAATTCCCAGAAGGGATAAAAATCTTGAAACTGTGCTAGGTTTGGATCGTAGTAGTGCGCCGCTGCATAATGTACATCTGCGGTGAGCCAAACGACATTCCGAATTTGATTGGATTTGATGAATCGCAATAACTCAGCGAGTTCTAATTCTCGTCCGAGGGGCATTCCATTACCATTGGCAGCATTTTCAAATGCCTTGGCACCATCGCGAATCATTAAGCCAACGGGCATGTCACTCGCAATTACTTTCCAGGTTGCTTGGCAATTGAGTAAGCTTTGCTTTAACCATTGCAGTTGTTGGTTGCCTAAGAAAGCTGTTTCCGAACTTGAATTTGGCTGGCGATTCGGGGAATTTTGACCACGCTCGCTCCGTTTATCTAACATGAAGATTTCGAGTGCCGAGCCATAGTTGAAGGAGCGATAAATCTGCGTGGGATTGCTCCCGCTGAGCAGAATCGGCGCGTACTCTAAAAAGGCTTGTTTGCCCCGACTCGCGAGTAGATTTACATCTTTGACCTTGTAGCGATCGTCATTTTCAATTATTTGATTGGGATACCAATTATTGCGGATTTCGTGGTCGTCCCACTGCACTAGCTGGGGTACTTCCGCATTAAATCGCCGGACGTTTTCATCCATCAAATTATAGAGATAATTGCCGCGAAATTCCGCGATCGTTTCCGCAACTTTAGATTTTTCTGCCGTGACTAAGTTGCGCCAAATTTTACCATCTGCCAGTTTAACCTCAGATTTAATCGGGTTGTCTGCATAGATTGTATCTCCTGAGTGAATGAAAAAATCTGGCTTCAGTCGTCGCATTGCCTCATAAATTCTCATCCCCCCAAAGTCAGGATTAATGCCCCAGCCTTGCCCTGCGGTATCTCCGCCCCATACAAACGTGATGTCTTTGCCTATTTGGGGAACTGTCCGAAAGGATCCGCTGGTGGGGGCGCTGATGAGCTTTTCGTCATCTAGATCTTGAAATCGAACTCGGTAGAAGACGGACTGCCCAGTGGGTAGTCCGGTGAGGGTCAGACGCGCAGTGTAGTCACTCGCTGCTAATGCCACTGACCCGCCGATCTGTCTGGAGTTGCGGAATGTGTCATTGTCAGCATACTCTACCAACATCCGCGCAGGCCTGTTGCTGCGACTCCAGATGACAGCACTACCCTGAGTGATATCCCCACTCGCGATACCGTAAGAAATTTTAGGACGCAGTTTGTCGGATGGTACGATCGCGGGTGCAGAATGGATAAAGCTAGCGTTGGTCAGCAAGTTGGCGGCAATCGTACCGCTACCAGCGAGAGTCGAACGAATCAAAAATTGCCGACGCGATTGACTTGCCATAGTGCCTCACTGGGTAATTACTTTTTGTCGTACATTATTTATGTATCATTATTGTAAGCGATTTTGCTGGCGAGCAAATAAATATAATTACTGAAGAAAACCTGGCGACGATCGACGAAAAAGTCCAATATTGTTATGCCTGCATCCTAAGTTAAAAAACCTAAATATTTAGGCGCGATCGCGATCGATTACTAATAATTTTTGTCATTAGAACATCGAAAGTAGCAGTCAATTTCGGCACTAAATTGATGAATGTCTGTAAACTGTTAGAATGAAGTTTAAAGATAAACACCCTGTTAGAGCTGCAATTAGAGCGATCGTTGATGAAAGTTACATTAGTTATTTATGGATTATGGGGTGGTGGCGCAGAACGCGTCATGTCGATCGTTGCAAATTACTGGGTTACTCACGGTTGGGATGTAACTTTGATTTTACTAGTTTCACCTACTAAACCACCTTTTTATCCATTAGATGCTCGCATCAAACTCAAGCCGTTAGATGTGGCTGGAGATTCGGCAAATGTGCTGGCAGCTATTGGCAACGCTTGGCAGCGGATATCGGTATTGCGGCGCGAGATTATTGCCAGTAAACCTGATGTGGTCATCAGTTTTATGAATTCTGTCAATGTTTATACGATCGCTGCCTGTGCGATGTTGAATATGCCAACGATTGTCAGCGAGCATATTTATCCTGGGGCGAATGATGCCAACAAAATTTGGCAGTTCATGATGAAGTGGACTTATCGCTATGCGGATTTAGTTACAGTTTTAACTCAAAATGCACTGCCATTTTATCCAGCAAAACAAGGGTATCGCACAATAGTGATGCCCAATCCAGTCATTCAGCCAGATCCTGTCCGGGATACGACGCGGTTGTTGACCAATCCAAGCTTACTCGCCATCGGCAAACTCCATCCTCAAAAAGGTTTCGATCTCTTACTCGCAGCGTTTCACAGACTTCAACCTAAATACCCCGAGTGGCAACTGACGATCCTCGGTGAAGGCGATCTCCGATCGGAATTAGAAGATCTCCGCACCCGATTGCAATTAACCGATTGCGTTCATTTTCCCGGTTTAGTCACCAATGTCCGCGAATACCTCAGTCAAGCGGATTTATTTGTGATGCCATCGCGATTTGAGGGCTTTCCGATGGCGTTGTGTGAGGCGATGGCTTGCGGGTTGCCCGTGCTGGCTGCCGATTGTCTCAGCGGCCCTCGGGATATTATTGAGGATGGGATTAATGGGGTCTTGGTGGCAACTGAGGATGTCGATGCGTTGGTCGCCGGATTGGATGCCCTGATGTCCGATCCGGCTCGCCGTCAGCAGTTAGCGAAAAATGCGCCGCAAATTCTCGATCGCTTTGGGTTGGAGCAGGTGATGGCGATCTGGCAAGAGGCGATCGATCGAGTAATCTCGCGCCGACGACGTTAGGGACGAAAGAGGTGGTGGTGGTGGGGATGATACAAGCGCGATCGCGTCTGGTTGACATTTCCATCAATTTGTGATAAAGCGGGACTGATAATATACATCGTCGTCCGGACGAGATGTTCGCGGGCAGTAACTGTTGCCATCTCCGTCAGGGGCACGATCCAGATTTGCTCGTCCTCCCAGCCGACGCGAAAACAGATGGCAACTGGTGTCTGGGGCGGATAATGCTGGAGGAGTTGAGCCTGCGCCGTCTCGACGTGGCGGGCGGCTAAATACAGGCACAAACTTGCCTGATGAGCGGCTAAACTCGCCAAATCTTCAGCCTGGGGCACCGCCGAAGCGTTACCCATCGGACGCGTGAGGATAATCGTCTGGACGATCTCCGGGACAGTTAATTCGGCTTGGATCCTCGCCGCCGCCGCTTGAAAGGCGCTAATTCCCGGCACTAATTCGATCGATACCCCCGCCGCCCGAAAAGCCTGGATTTGCTCGGTAATCGCACTATACAACGTCAAATCGCCAGAATGGAGCCGCGCGATCGTTAAGCCAGAGCGGACGCGGGCGACCACAATTTCGACAATCTGTTCGAGGGTGCGATCGCTGGTTTTGATGATTTCGGCATCTGGGCGGGCGCATTCTAACAGCCGCTCGGGAATCAAGGAATCGGCATACAAAATCACCGCCGCAGTAGCAATAATCCGCTGTCCTTTGACAGTTAGTAAATCTGGATCGCCAGGGCCAACACCGATAATATATACATTCGGGATCGATCGATCGTGCTGTGCTAATGGCAACTCGGTATTTTCGCTCATTTAGCTATGATACAACGCTCCCACATCAAATCCGGTTTGTACAACTTACGAACCTCAGCCCTCACCCCCAACCCCTCTGTCTTG